>JAIRTU010000285.1 GCA_031254735.1 Bacteroidales bacterium
AATGCCCTGTTTACTTTCCGGGAGTATCTGCTCGATTTTGCCCCCGAACATACCCGCGAAAAAGGACTTCGATTAATTGAGCGTCTGCTGCAAGAGATAGACCAAAAGAATTTGAAAAATAATATTGAAGAAAATATCAAAAAGATAGATTCCGGGCAACGAGATATTTATCTGTAAATAAATTGCGTAACTAATCACTGACCACTATTTTTTTCCCTAAATGGTATCGTAAAGCAGCGGATCAAGGAGAGGCACAACAAGTATTAAAAGGGTTAGGATATTGATCCCAGCCTCTCTATCACTTTCCACAAATCTTCTGCGGGTTTTTCCCAAGTGAAAAGTTTTACCCGCTCTTTTCCTTTCAATATAAGTTGATTACGAAGATGTTCATCTTTGTAAAGACTTTCCATTGCCTGTACAATTTCATCTACCGAAAAAGGATCAACCAACAAAGCCGCATCGGAGGCAACTTCGGGCATAGAGGTAACACGAGAAGTGATAACAGGAACGCCGCAAGCAAATGCTTCCAAAACAGGAACACCAAAACCCTCAAAAAGAGAAGTATACACCAACGCCAAAGACGAAGCAAGCACTCTGTTCAATTCGGCGGTTGGGATATATCCGGTGAAAACAATATCGTTGAAAAACTGCATGCGTTTCAAAACCAACCGCATATCGTTGTCCCAATACTTGTTCATGCCGGCAAAGACAAGTTTTGCTTCATTGCCGTTTTTGCGAAATTGTTCAAAAGCATTCAATATGCGAATGATATTTTTTCGGCGGTTGGCAGTTCCGACAAAGACGAAATACGGTGTTCCGCCCGTTAAAGTATTCCGAAACTGCTTTTTTTCTTCTTGCGGTATCTCGAAAAATTTTTCGGAAACACCGTTGTATGCTATTGTTATTTTTTGGGGATCAACGCCGTAAGATTGGATAATATCATTTTTGGAAAACAGGGAAACCGTTGCCAAAGCATCTGCCCGATGTGCAAAACGCGGGAAAAAGAACCGGTAATATTCCCTGACCAAAAAAGGACGGAATTTGGGATAATGAACAAAGTTCAAATCGTGGATAACAGCCAGCGTTTTTACTTTCGTTCCCAAACACAACCAACCGTCGGGCGAAAAAAACACATCTATTTTCTCTCGCTTCAAAGCTCTTTTTATGCCTGCTTCAAAAAACAATATCCACAAAAAAGGGTGTCGGGCTTGGGGATATACCACAACAGGTTTTACATTTGGGGCAAAAATAAATTCTTCATTTGGTTTTCGGTCGAAAAAGAAAACAAACTCATGTTCGGGATTGGCTTGCACCATGCGTTTCAATATTTCGCAGGCGTACCATGCAATTCCGTCCATTTTACCCTTGACAAACAGGCGGGTATTTACTCCTATTCGCATTATTCTTCGTTTACGGTCTTGGCTTTTTGCGACTCGACACTTACTTTTATGTCGTCGTCTTTTTCTTCGTAAGCAAGCATCACTTTATCGCCCTCTTTAATTTCTCCGCCAATAATTTTATCTGCCAGCAAATCTTCTATATACTTTTGAATGGCACGTTTCAACGGACGAGCGCCATATTGAGAACTCCACCCTTTTTCGGCGATAAGATTTTTGGTGGATTCGCTCAATTCAAAATCGATGCCCAACTCTGCCATTCTGCTGTACACATGCTTGATTTCTATATCGATAATCTTGAAAACATCTTCTTTTTCCAAAGGATTGAAAATAACAATATCATCAATTCGGTTGATAAATTCGGGCGAAAACTGTTTGTTTACCGCATCTTCTATGGTTTTTTGCACATCTTTGGCGTAAGATTCTTTTCTTGCCGTTGTAGAAAAGCCCACTCCCTGACCAAAATCTTTCAATTGCCGACTGCCTGTATTCGACGTCATAATGATAATGGTATTTTTGAAATCAACTTTTCTGCCCAATCCGTCGGTTAAATGTCCGTCGTCGAACACCTGCAACAAAATATTAAACACATCGGGGTGAGCTTTTTCTATTTCGTCCAACAAGACAATGGAATACGGTTTGCGGCGTATTTTCTCGGTCAACTGTCCGCCCTCTTCGTAGCCGACATAGCCCGGAGGCGCACCCACCAATCGCGAAATGGAGAATTTTTCCATGTATTCGCTCATATCTACACGTATCATGGCGTCTTCGCTGTCGAAAAGATATTTTGCCAATACTTTGCATAAAAATGTTTTCCCGACGCCTGTCGGACCCAAAAACATAAACGTCCCGATGGGTTTGCTCGGGTCTTGCAAGCCGACTTTGTTTCTGCGGATAGCGCGACTGATTTTATGCACCGCTTCTTTTTGCCCGATAACGATGTTGTCCAGATAGTTTTCCATATCGGCAAGTTTCTCGCTGTCGTTTTTGTTGATACGTTTCACCGGCACTCCCGACATCATCGCAACCACATCAGCAACTGTTTCTTCGGTAACTTCTGCCCGCTGCAACTGCATTTCTTTTTCCCATTCGCGTTTTGCCTTTTCGAGAATATCTTCCACCTTTTTGGCTTCATCGCGATATTGAGCGGCTTTTTCGTATTGTTGCTGCTGAATTGCCATGCGTTTTTTGTCGGAAAGCTCGTCCAGCGATTTTTCCAAATCCAAAATATTATCAGGCGTTCCTATATTATGAATATGAACACGCGCCCCTGCCTCGTCCATAGCGTCAATGGCTTTATCGGGAAGATAGCGATCGGTGATATAACGCTGCGTAAGATACACACAAGCCTTAACCGCATCATCGGTATAGTTTACCAAATGATGATCTTCGTATTTACATTTGATATTATTCAATATCTGCACGGTTTCTTCGAGCGTGGTGGGATCGACCATCACTTTTTGAAAACGCCGTTCCAAAGCGCCGTCCGATTCTATGTTTTTGCGGTATTCGTCCAACGTGGTAGCACCGATACATTGCAGTTCTCCGCGAGCCAATGCCGGTTTGAACATATTGGAAGCATCTAACGATCCGGTAGCATTTCCCGCCCCGACAATGGTATGTATTTCATCGATAAACAGTATCACATTGGGATCGGATTCCAATTCTGCCAACAACGCTTTCATTCGTTCTTCAAACTGTCCTCTGTACTTTGTGCCTGCCACCATAGAAGCTATATCCAAGGCAACCACACGTTTATCCATCAACACACGCGGAACATTACGCTCTTTTATTCTGATAGCCAAGCCTTCGGCAATAGCCGATTTTCCCACACCGGGTTCGCCAATCAAAATAGGATTGTTTTTCTTTCTGCGGCTCAAAATCTGTGCGATACGTTCCAATTCTTTCTCTCTGCCCACCACAGGGTCTAAACGCCCTTCTTCTGCCGCCTTGTTCAAATCTCGCCCGAAAGCATCCAAAACAGGCGTTGCACTTTTCTTTAAAAATTTCCCGCCTTTGGGTGTTTGCCGTTGCCGCGTGTCTTCGTTATAATCGTTATATTCTTCTTCTTCCGACGAATCATTCATCTCGGGCTGACGTTCCGTAATTTTATTTGCTTTCATCAAATAGTTTTCCAAGCCGTCAAAGGTTAATCCGTAATCGTATAAAAGATTGCGAAGATAGCTGTCTTTTTTCCACAAAATAGCCAATAAAATATGTTCCACCTCAATATTAGTGCTTCCGTGACGTTTGGAAAACAATCCTGCCAAATCGAACATGCGTTCCACCTGCTTGATCAACGGTATTTGTTTTCCGGGGAAAAACTGTTCGTCTTCTTGCGAACTGATCTGATTGACAATTCGCTGACGAAGAACGTCAATGTCCAAATCAAAGTGTTGCACAATACCTTTAACAAGGTCGAAATCGGAGTCTAAGACTGCCAAAAAAACATGTTCAACCCCGACACTGCTCGACCGCAACTGCTGCGCCTCGGCAGAACTTGTGCTTATCACCTGATTCATCTCATCGGAAAAAGTCCATTTATTCATATCCTTTTTATTTGATTTACTGTTAGTTTTACATTGGACACAACCATGCCAACACAACAACCAAAGGTAGCTGTTTTCGCTCTAAATTAATATTTATTTTCGATTGATTTTTCAACAACAAACTGTTAAAAACAAATGGGGTTTTACAATGCCTGCAAACCGCTTTCTTCTTTCTCAACGATTAGCCAATTCGTGCGAGAGGCGTTCGGCAAGCAGCGGAACAATCTTGTTGAGATCGCCCACAATGCCCAAATCGGCAACACCGAAAATCGGAGCGTGTTTATCTTTATTGACAGCAATGATAAAATCGGATTCTTCCATTCCCGCCAAATGTTGAATTGCTCCCGAAATACCCGCCGCAATATAGAGGTCGGGACGTACCGTTTTCCCTGTCTGTCCCACCTGACGGTCGTGAGCAATCACTCCTGCATCTACCATCGCTCTCGAAGCCGATACTTCGGCGTTTAAGACGTCGGCGAGCTTTTGCAACTGTTCAAAACCGCCCTTGCTGCCTACTCCTCTTCCGCCCGAAATCAATATTTTGGCTTCGGTAATATCAATTTTGTTTTTCTGCACTTTCACATTTTCCACCAACCGGACTTTCGATTTGCTATTGTCGAAATGGGCGTTGAATACAATGATTTCGCCTTTTCTGTTTGGGTTGCGGTCGAGCTTTTGCATCACGCCGGGTCGTACCGTAGACATTTGCGGACGGTGTTCCGTACAGGTGATTGTCGCCATGAGGTTTCCGCCAAAAGCGGGACGAGTCATCAAAAATTCTTTTTCTTCCGAAATTTCCAACTTGGTACAATCGGCAGTCAATCCTGTTTCCAAACGTGCCGACAGTCGCGGGGCTAAATCTCTGCCTGTGGTTGTTGCACCAAAAAGCATAATAGAGGGTTTGTACTGCTCAATTACCTGATAAACAGCCTGTGCGTAGGGTTCGGTTATATAATCTTTCAGTTGAGGAGAATCCATGCAAATTACTTCATCTGCACCATATTCTATCAACATCTGTGCCTGCGAAGTATTGTTTTCGCCCGCAAAAACCGCTACCACTTTTTCCTGTAACGACTTCGCCAATTCGGAAGCCTTTCCCAACAGTTCCAAAGCAACCGGCTGTACGATATTCTCTCTTTGTTCTACAAATACAAATATATTTTTATACTGTGATTTATCCATTTTGATATTTTTTTTGACCGATTAAATAATAAATTTCTCTTTAAGTTTGCCGATAATAATGTTCACCGCTTCTTCTGCTTCCACCTCAAAAACTTCTCCTGCACCTTTCACTCCTTTGGAGAAAGCCTTTTTTACCCGCGTGGGAGAGCCTTTCAAGCCCAACTGTTCTTCGTTGGCATTTATCCGATCAACGCCCCAAATTTCCACTTCTCTGTCGAAAGCCTCCACAATACCCGACACGCTCATATATCTTGCTTTTTTGGCAGAAGCCAACACCGTAACCAAACAGGGTTTTTCCACCTCTAAAATTTGGTATCCGTCTTCGGTTTCTTTTTTCACGGTAAACAGTTTATTGCCGTCGTATTGAATATCTGCCAGATAAGAAACTTGCGGCAGTTGCAGATGTTCTGCTGTTTGCGGTCCCACTTGAGCCGTATCGCCGTCTATGGCTTGTCGTCCTGTGATAATAAGGTCGTATTCCAATGTTTTCAGAGCGGCAGCCAGAGCATGCGAAGTAGCCAAAGTATCGGCGCCGGCAAACTTTTTATCCGTTAAAAGAATTGCCCTGTCGACTCCCATGGCAAAAGCCTCGCGCAAGACAGCGTCTGCCTGTGAAGGTCCCATGGTGATTACCGTAACATGAGCATTGTATTGATCTTTGAGTTGAAGAGCCACTTCCAAGCCGCCTTTGTCGTCGGGGTTCATAATGCTGGGAACGCCGTCCCGGATCATGGTGCCTGTAACGGGGTCTATTTTAATTTCGTTTGTATCGGGAACTTGTTTTATACATACTATAATCTTCATTGTCTTTTCTTTTTTATTTAAACATTTTTCCTGCAATAACCATTCTTTGCACTTCGGAAGTGCCTTCGTATATTTCGGTGATTTTGGCGTCCCGCATCATTCTTTCCACAGGATATTCTCGTGTGTAGCCGTATCCGCCATGAAACTGTACGGCTTTTACCGTTACTTCCATTGCTGTTTCGGCAGCAAAGAGTTTTGCCATTGCCGCATCTGCCGAATAGGGGACTTTTGCATCTTTTTTAAACGCCGCCGACCGAACCAGCAAGCGGGCAGCCTCGATTTTGGTATACAAATCCGCCATTTGAAATTGCGTATTTTGAAATTCGGCTATCGATTTTCCAAACTGTTTCCGTTCTTTGGTATAGCGTATGGTTTCGTCCATCGCACCTTGTGCAATGCCCAAGGCTTGAGCGGCAATGCCTATACGTCCGCCGTCCAATGTCTTCATCGCAATGGAAAACCCTTTATTGACAGCTCCCAAGATGTTTTCTTTGGGAATAACACAGTTTTCAAAAATCAACTCGCAAGTGGAAGAACCTCTGATGCCGAGTTTCTTTTCTTTTTTGCCAATCGTAAAACCGGGTGTTCCCCTTTCGACAATAAAAGCAGAAATCCCTTTCACGCCCAACGATTTATCGGTCATCGCAAAAACCACATATACCGACGCATTGCCTGCGTTGGTGATAAATATTTTCGAGCCGTTCAATATCCAACTGTCGCCTGCGTCTACGGCGGTGGTTTGTTGCATGGCGGCGTCTGTTCCCGCATTGGGTTCTGTCAATCCGAAAGCACCTGTCCATTCTCCCGAACAGAGCTTGGGGAGATATTTCATTTTTTGTTCTTCCGTTCCATTTTCCAGCACAGGAGCCACACACAACGAAGTATGTGCCGACACAACCACTCCCGTAGTGGCACAAGCCCTCGAAAGTTCTTCCACCGCCATGCTGTACAGCATATTATTTCCGCCCTGTCCGCCGTATTTTTTCGGGACAGGAATACCCATTATTCCGATTTTGCCCATTTTCTCTACCGTTTCAACAGGAAAACGCTCTTCCTCGTCAATTTCGGCTGCCAAGGGTGCTACTTCGTTTTCCGCAAAGTCTCTAATCATTTGCAGGAAAAGTTTTTCTCTATCAGTCAAATTAAAATCCATTGTATCTATTTTTTATTTCTATTTTCCAACGCTGCAAAAAAGCGTACAAAAATAAGAAAAAAAATGCTATTAAACAGACTTTCCCCGCAAGGTTTTTTCAAAACTTTCTTTCGGTCGGTGCAAATACCTGCTTCCGCCATTTGATTTTTTCAAGAAAACAGCATTGTAAAACACTTATTTTTATACACATACAAAAAAACAAACGAACAAAAAACAGTCGGAACAAACAGCGGATAAAAATTGTCCGAACCGGTGATTTTTGTTTTTGCCCTAAAA
>JAIRTU010000029.1 GCA_031254735.1 Bacteroidales bacterium
TGATATTGGCTTTTTGAAAATATTTTTCAATAATATCGTTCAGTTCGGGATTTTTTTCTATGGTATAGATTTTTCCGTTCGCTTGCAACCCCTCTGCCAGACAGATCGTTGAATATCCGGTGTACGTTCCCAATTCCAAAATGCGTTTGGGACGAACCAATCGACTGATTATTTTCAAAAATGTTCCCTGACTTTTGCAGGAAAGCATGCGCGGACGCAATATTTTTAAATTTGTCTCCCGATAAAGTTCATACAAAACCGCATCTTCTTCCGATGTATGCTCATCGCAATAGTGCTGAATGTTACGGTCGATCAAATCAAAGAGTTCCGACATGGTAAAAAATGCCGTTAGCGATTATTCCAAATGGAGATCATGCCCCATTTTTGCCTGTTTGGTTTTCAGGTAATACAAATTTTTGTCGTTGGGTTGTATGATCAGAGGCACGGTTTCCACTATTTCTATGCCATGTCCCAACAGCCCTGCTCTTTTGGTTGGATTGTTGGTAATCAGGCGGATACGTGTTGCGTTCAAATCGTGAAGAATTTGCGCCCCTATTCCGTAATCTCGCTCGTCGGCTCTAAATCCCAATTCAAGATTAGCCTCTACCGTATCTCGTCCCATTTCTTGCAAATGATAGGCTTTGAGCTTGTTAATCAATCCGATACCACGCCCTTCCTGACTCATATACAAAACCAGACCTTTCCCTGCTTCTTCTACCAAACGCATAGATTTATGCAGTTGGTCGCCGCAATCGCATTTGCACGACCCGAAAATATCGCCTGTGGCACAGGACGAATGAACACGAACCAAAATTTCTTCCTCTTTTTCCCATTTCCCTTTTTGCAGGGCGAGGTGGGTATTGTTGTTGTTGAGTTGTGTATAAGCAATCAATTTAAAATCACCCCATTGCGTAGGCAGATTAATTTCCTGTTCTCTTCGGATTAAGGTTTCGGTTCTCACACGATAAGCAATTAAATCCTGAATGGAAATAATTTTGATATTATGTTCTTTTGCCACTTTTAACAATTGAGGAAGTCTTGCCATTGTTCCGTCTTCGTTGATGATTTCTATCAAAGCTCCTGCGGGGAACAATCCTGCCAAACGAGCCAAATCTACGGTGGCTTCGGTGTGTCCGGCTCTTACCAAAACGCCTCCATCGCGGGCGCGCAGAGGATTGATATGTCCGGGTCTTCCCAACTCTTCGGCTTTTGTGTTTTTGTCGGCTAAGGCTTTGATCGTGGTGGCTCGATCGTACATGGAAACTCCTGTGGTACAGCCATGTCCCAAAAGATCAACGGTAACGGTAAAAGGCGTTCCCAACAAAGAAGTATTGTTTGAAACCTGCATCTCTAAATTCAACTCCCGACAACGGTCTTCGGTAATGGGAGTACACAGTACACCTCGTCCGTGCATCATCATAAAATTGACTTTTTCGGGCGTTATTTTTTCGGCAGCGATAATAAAATCACCTTCGTTTTCGCGATCTTCGTCATCGATGACTATCAAAAATTTCCCTTCTCTAAAATCTTCAATCGCTTCTTCTATTGTGTTTAATACAAAATCCATATCCTTTTGAAAATGCTTATAATTTCTTTGTATTCTTTTTTATTTGACAAAAAAAGGCTTGAACCGATACTGTTTTGCCAAGCCTTTGTGTTTTTAATCTGCATGCTGTTGTTTTATCGGTTCAAACTCCAATGTAATTGCCGACAGATCATCAATAACGATGTTGTCGGGAAAATTGAGCGACTGAATAAGAAAACTTTGTATTTGATCTTTCTTCACGGTAACAAAATTCCGATTTTGCTGATTACTTGCCACAATTGCAGCATAATCCATTGAAATATTTTTCCTTCTGAGATCATATTTCAACAACGTCAATCCTTTGGTGTTCATTGTAATGGGAATAATCGTATCGGACTGATATACAAGTGTTTTATTTGTCGGCGTATTTATAAATTCTGCTTGAAACAAATATGTTTGCGTATAATTTTTCGACATTTTCAGCGAAAACCAATAAAAAACAGAAAAAAACAAACAAATAAAAATCAGTCGATACCGGTTACCATTTTGTTTTTTTACCATGGCAAACAGATATGCTAACGATAATTTTCAAATAAATTATTCTTTCACTTCGTGAGAAACAGCGGCTTTTTCTATCTTCATTTTCGAACCGCCTTCCATTTCGATGATGAATGTTTTGTCTTGTACCTCAGCAATTTTGCCGTGAACTCCGCCGATAGTTACTATTTTATCTCCCTTTTGAAGATTGGAACGAAAAGCCTGTGCTTCTTTTTCTTTCTTTTTTTGAGGACGAATCATAAAAAAGTAAATAATGGCAATCATTAAAACAAAAACAAGAATCATGGAATAACCACTGCCTTTTCCGCCGTCTGTACCTGTTTGTTGTGCAAATAAAAATATTGTCTGTACTAAATTCATAATATAAATAAATGTTAAATTAAATTGATATACTGTTTAAATTTTTACATCGGCAGAAAAACTCAAACGAGTATCTGCCGGATATGTGTTTGCCTGTACCGTTACCGCACTGTTTACCAATCCTTTTTTGGTCTCCGAGTTGAAATTTACGGTTATGCTTCCGCTTTCTCCCGGGGCAATGGGTGTTTTGGTAAACTGTGCCACACTGCAATTACAGCTTGGAACTACCGCCGAAATAACAAGCATGGCGTTACCTGCATTTTTGAATTTGTAGGTATAACTCACTTTTTCGCCCTGTACCAGCTTCCCGAAATCGTGATGTGTCTGTTCAAATTCAAACTTCGGCATGCGGGTTTTTTCGTCGTTTCCGTCTGCCGTGCGCGGAATATGAACAATAGTACTGTTTATTTCCTCTTTGTTTTTGTTTGAACATGCACTTAATCCGATTACCAAAGCAAATATAACTGCTTGATATAAAAAATGATATGCTTTCACTGTCTATGTTTTTTCATTCACAAAATTACATAAACAAAACGATGGTTCTCTCAAAAAAGTATAACAGCGATCAAATAAGAGCAAAATCTTATGCAAGATGACAGATAAAAAAGTTGCACCCACCTTGCAACAACCGTGCATTGCAGATATATATGTCTGGTTTTCTGCTGGGTTCATTTTTTTACCATAAAGGACACAAGGACGCACAGACGAAACGACAAGACACAGTTCTAACAAACAAAAAAGACAGACCACTCACAGCCTGCCTTTTTTTTATTTTGGATTGGAGAGGAGAATAAATTACGGAACAAGAACCAAACGAAAGCCAGCGGTGTTGTAGCGACCGCCAGGAGTATTGCTGTACCGGTAAGAAACCCCGCAATAAGACGCATTGCCGCTCCAACTACCGCCACGTGACACACGGTTAGAGCCA
>JAIRTU010000040.1 GCA_031254735.1 Bacteroidales bacterium
GTTGGTTGATGTTGGGAGAAAATCCGTTGGCGGTCAGTCGAAACAAGGCGATGTATTCAATGTTTTTCCTGTAAGTCATCAAAGGGGCATAATCGATCGCTTGAAGAAACAATCCGCATGTTTCGGCACACGAAACCACTCGTTGAATAGCCTTTTGGTGATGTTTGGGGTTTTGAACGATCCCCTGACGATTTAGCGAAGCGCTGTCTAACTCAAATTGAGGTTTGATAAGCACAAAAACAAATCCGTCTTCTTTGAGGAAAGGCAAAATATGGGGCAACGTTTGCGTAAGCGAAATAAAAGAAACATCTATCACAATGCCGTCCATTTTCTTGTTGTCGATATGTTCGGGCAGCAGATCTTTTACATGCAGGTTTTCGATAGATTTTATCTTGGGATTATTTTGCAGCTTTTTATCCAACTGATTGCGTCCGACGTCTATTCCATAAACAAAAGCCGCCTCGTGTTGCAAAGCACAGTCGGAAAAACCGCCGGTAGAACAGCCTACATCTAATATTGTCCGATTGCGAAACTCCAAACCGAAAGAAACAATTCCTTTTTCCAATTTCAGTCCGCCCTTGCTCACATAAGGCAACACAACGGAAGATATTTCGATGTTGGAATGAGTATCCACTTTAACGGAGGGCTTTTTTATGCAAATATCATTCACCCGCACAACGCCTGCCTTGACAGCTTCTGCCGCTTTTTCCCGCGAAAGAAAATCCCCGCGAGAAACCAGCCATATATCCAAGCGTTGCCTGTCCACCGTTATTGCAATATCGAAAATTTGTAAGCAGACGTCTTTTTGTGTTTGGTATCGACAAGACGGAGAAGATAAAATCCCGCAGGATAATTGGAAAGTATGATTTCGGGAGAATATTTGCTTTCGTAAATCTTTTGTCCGGTAACCGAATAAATGCTCAAAACAATATTTTCCGTGTCGGTATTTTCCGAAAACATTATATGTAATTTGTCTTTGGCAGGATTGGGATAAATGGTTGCTTCTTGCAACGTGTTTTTTGTCTCTGCAACGGAAGTATGCGGAAAACGCTTGCCTGTTACCGGACGCATCATGGCAGAACCGGCAATAAAAGTACCTTCCCAATCAAGACCGGTTGCCTTGCAAAACAGATATTGACTGTTGTTTTTGTTTTGATCGAAACCGATATTGAGAAAGTTGTTTCCCGACGTTTGATAACCGATGTAAAAAGTCCCCGACACCACCAACGGTTCATCTATATAAAACCGCTGAAAGCCGTAAAGCTGACTGCTCGAATGTTGCGAAACAAGTTTGCGGTACAGTTCATCGCCCGGAAGTCCGTTGTCGTCGTCCCAGACGGTAAGCGTAAAATCGAAATCGGAGGCATCGTTATACAGATGATTTACATACATGTCTATTGCCTGCAAAGTGTCTGCTTTGTTCAGCGTGAACTGCAAACCCAGCGCGGCATGATAAGGCGGATTGGGCGTTGTAACAATCAATCCCCATTCGGGCGTTCCGTCGTCGTAGGCAAAATAATTGTGGAATTTCTGGTAGAAACGCACCGTATCGTTGATTGGATTTTGGTCGCCGCTGCCGCTTTCCCGAAACACATGCACAACCGTCAACTCAACGCTGTCGGACGAGGCAGACGGAAAGTTGATCGTATTTTCTATGCTGTTGTTGCTCGGCGGATTGGCATGCGGGGCATAATCTTGATAGCCGTCCGAGAAAAAAGGTTTCAGGTTTTCGCTTCCCCCCGAATACCCGCCTACGGAATCGGAATTTCTGTCGAAGACCGTATAATAATACGAAGTATTTTTAAGCACATTATCCAAATTGATCAACTTCAAATCAAATTTCGTTTTCAGCTCTGCCGATTTGTTATCTTTGAAATGATTCCACGGCATGGAGGTATATTTTTCGAGCATGCTGCCCGGATTGTCTACAATCGACACATCGTCAATTGCCGTATCTTTCACAAACAATTCTTTGTCCAGACGCACATAATCGATATTCCAATAGTCGGTATTACTGTTAGAATAGGCGTTGTTGCCCCCCAAAGAAGCATAATTGCGAAAGCGAAACTGAAACCCTTTATTGAAATATACATCATCGGTGATGGGTATCATCACCTGCCGAAAGTCGGTGTTGTATGTTTCTTTAAACTTTTTCAACGTCATTCCTTCCGACGCCCATACTTTATTCCAAATCACTTCCATTGCCGTAACCGAATCGCAGGGCATATCAACCGTATCTCCCGGATAATAATTTGTTTGAGCGATGATGTAGATATTGCTGTTGCAACTGCTCCACAGCGTATCGCCGGGAGAAATCGTATCGGTTATTTCTTTGGGAACATTTGTGTAATACAGCAAGGTAATGTTTCCGGTCTGATAACCCAATTCCAATACCAGCGAATCTTGCACGTCGGGAGAAACGCCCAGCCCCTCCCAATACTGCCCTTCGCCGCCGCCGGGCTGATAAAAGAAACACAGCTTGACCGAATCGGCAGGAAGCAACGCTCTCGGATAAGGCAAAAAGATAGAATCTAAACGTATCGGACGAGAAAGCAACGTATCCGCACCAAAAACAGAAGAAGACGCATGAGCATACATTCTCCCTTTTTCGTCCAAAGCGTCTAATGTTGCACAACCGATTGTCGGCGGGTTGACGGCAAAACTTTGATTGATAAAAGCCTGTTTTCCAAGCCACCGTTCCGCACTCGGATAGCCGATATAGTTGGAAAAGTCATCTATAAAAGGTATGCTTATCGGTTCATATTCGATAAAGGTGGTGCTTTTTTGTTGTTTCGGAGGAGATTGTCTGTGAGCCTGTTCTATTACTTCGTTTTTGTACAAACCTGTCAGCCTGATTTGACCGACCATGTTTTGTTGCACCACTAAGATTATCAGTATAATAAAAAAGGATTGTCTTTTAAAAAATGTTTGCATGTAAAATAATTATCTGCTGATTTACAATAAAATTTATTATCACTCTCTAAACGCCGAAACACCGGAATTATTTTCTTTCATTGCGAAATC
>JAIRTU010000126.1 GCA_031254735.1 Bacteroidales bacterium
ACGTCCCAAAAATCAGTTCCATTTTGGAAGCAAAATCGGAAAAGTCCCGAAAAAATCGATCGCACATTCACTACATTCTTCCCGCAAAAATAAAAGTCTTCAAACATCGCAAGAGAAGAGCTGAAATTACAGGCAAAACAGGAAGAGTTTTTCCGATTGAATAAATTTTTTTTCATCATTTATCTGTATAAATCTGTGTTATCTTCGTGCAAAAAAGTCAGCATTCCTATTGTAAAAATATATTTTACTGATAATCAGGAATTAATTGCGAATTAAGCATAGAAAACCACAACACTCATAGTTCAGACAGTTTGGGATTATTATAGTAAGTGTTCGTGATTATTTGCAAGAGTATTTCAACCTGCTTTTTCGTTTTTACAGCGGTTTTTGCAGGGCAACAACAAGTGCAAGATGGAACAATACCATAGTACAGCACCTTATTGTTTGTCTTTTTTATTATTCCCTTTTCTTTTTGTATAAACTTGAAAAACAAAATAAATTGATCCTGAATATCCCAATAATAATAAAAAATAGTTCGGTTCTTTTGTGGACGGAAAAACGACCAATGATATTGGGAATCCAACCATTATTACAATTGCAAAACCTGCCAAAATAAGACCTCCGGTAGTTTCATAAATTGATTTTGCACGCTTAATTGTACTCAAATTGTCTTTTTCCGAACTGTTCTCAACTACAATATTATGATTCTCTACAGCGGAAATAAATGCAGAAATAAATTCGTGATAATCGTCATTGAAGAAAAAATCGCTTTGCCATATTTTGTAAATACTTCCATCTTTCATTTCTATTTTAAGCCAATTCCAATTCGTATCACTTTGGTCAACATAAGCAGCAATATCATTGAAATAGATTGTAATATCAGGTTTATTGCCAAAAAGAAATTTCTCA
Organism: Bacteroidales bacterium; assembly: GCA_031254735.1. Next base: position 910 of record JAIRTU010000126.1, read on the forward strand.
AGCCATTTTATAGAAATTGCATCATCCTCAATTGTTACTTCCACTTTTGCAAGCGAAGTTATTCTTATTATGTAAATGCTAAAAAATACTCCTCCACTAATAAAAAGTATTGAAAGAATAATATGAATTTCTTTTATTAGAAGAGTAAACGCGGATAGAACGGATACTCCCATGAATAAAAAAGTAAACATAAGAATAAAAACAACCCGGTTTGCTGCTTTAAAATTGTAAGTTCTCATCTGTTCTCAATATAGTTAAAAAAACGCGAAAAAAATAATCAAATTATACATACACATTGTTTAAAATTGACGGTCAATCCAATCATAGCCTCCATAGTAAAAAAAACATAGTCAAAAGCCGGTAAGTCCAAAAAATATTACCCGACCGAACCCAAAAAAAACAAGGATTGTACCCATCTTCATATCAAACTTTCTTTTCTTTTTGTAAAAAATATTTGTACTCTTTTGAAATAAATATCTGCCCGATGGGACAGTAGCCTTTTAAAGCACCCAAAATGAAAAAATTATAAATACAACAGAGAGCACCATATACAGTACAACCCAAACCAATCTACGCCGACGATCTTCTTCACTCTCATCTTTATACTGTTCCCGTAAACTTTCTCTACGCTTGCTATTATAAATTCTATCAAATATATAATAATTTACAATCCCAATAATAATAAAAATCAACATAAATTCCCAAAAATAATCGTTAAGTTTTTGGGGTGCAATAAGGATAACTATTGAAAAAAGATTGAACATTGGAATAAAAGATGCAAGTCCTGTAGCTCTGTAAAATATTACATCTTTTCCATGCAGATAGTCAAAAAGACGTAATATCACTAAATAATAATTATCTAATAATTTTCTCATATTTCGCCTATACAAATTTACCAATTTCAATTTCCATAATAGCCGGCTTTGCCTCGTCTGTTCCATTAATACAGGCTCTGTCGGATAAACCACAAAAACAAATTAATACGTCTCCCATTTTTTTCTTTTTGCAAAGGTAAACATTTTTTACTATTCCCTGTTTTCGCTTATCTTTCACGAAACATTTTACCGTAGATTTCTGCTTTTTTCTCCAAAGAAAGCGGGTAGGCTCTGGAAGATGAAGGCATGCGGTACAAGTGCAAAATCCTTTCCTGAAAATGAAAAACCGAAAAATCGCCGGTGTTGGGAGGTGTAACGGCGATGTCTTTCCGGTTTAACTGTTCCACAAGCGTATCGGTCGCCTTTTGTCCGGTGGTAACAATATTTTCCAGACTGCCCAACGAAGCTGTTACTTTGGCAATGTCGAGCGGAGTAACAATTTCCAAATCCTTATCCGAAGCATTGTCTTTGTGGCGAATAACGGCTTCTGCCATGTCGTACAGTGCAATTTGTTTCTTGTGGAGGAAACGGATAATTTTCTCTTTCCGAAATTTCTTATGCTCTGTGTCTACAAAATAATTTTTATCCTCGAAAAATACCAATCCGAAAATACGCCACATATCATTTTGAAAATTAGGATAAAAGAAGTCTATCGACCAACGATTTTCTTTGGGCGGAAAACTTCCCAGAAACAGCCACCGTGCATTTTCGGGAAAGAAAGGCGGAAGCGGGTGTTTTTCTATCGGTTTGTTTTGCATGCTTTTTCAAGATCGTTTAAAAAAATGGAAATATCATCTTCGGCAGTATCCCACGATGTTACCAGACGGATTTCGTTTTCCTGTTCGTTCCAAATGTAGAAAAAATGCTTTTTCAGCATTTGTTCAATGACAGCGGGAGGCATTTTCAGCAGTAAAATATTCGCTTGGGTGGGTTGTGTAAATTCAAAATCGGCGATGGAAGAAATTCCTTTGCGGAGTTTTTGAGCCATATTGTTGGCGTGCCGTGCATTTTGTTTCCATAAATCGTCCCGAAAATACGCCGAAAATTGCGAAGAGACAAAACGCATTTTGGAGTACAATTGAGCCGACTGTTTGCGAATGAATTTCAGGTTTTTCGACAACTCTTCCCGAAAAGAAACAACGGCTTCGCCCATCAACATTCCGTTTTTTGTTCCTCCAAAACTCAAAATATCTGCGCCGCAATCTGCCGTAAGCTCTTTAAACCCAACATTCAGAAAAGCGGCGGCATTGGCAATTCTCGCACCGTCGATGTGCAGATAGAGATTGTGCCGATGCAAAAAATCGGCTAAGGCTTTTATTTCTTCAACCGTATACACCGTTCCCAACTCTGAACATTGTGAAATATACACCACTTTGGGCTGCGAATGATGTTGATCGCCCATGCCAAGCAGCAGAGGTTCGATATGTTCGGGCGTCAGTTTGCCGTTGGCAGTAGGTATCGGTTTCAACGCCGAACGTGTCATAAATTCGGGCGAACCGCACTCGTCTGCAAACACATGAGCCGTCGCCGGAACAATTGCCGCCTCGAACGGACGTAAACAACTTTGCAAAGCCGTAACATTTGCACCTGTTCCGTTAAACACGAAAAAAGGCTCTGCTTGTTTTCCGAATATGTTTTTAAACTCGGCAATTGCTTTTTCTGTCCAAAAATCATCGCCGTATGCAATGGCATGACCGTTGTTTGCCTGTGTTACGGCTTCCAATATCGAGCGGTGCACTCCCGAATGATTATCACTTCCAAAACTTCTCATCATCATTTACATTTCAAATCGCAGATGTCGTATCGTAATATTTTCTTCTATCAATTTCCGCAAAGAACGGATTCCTATTTCCAAATGTGTCCGCACAAAATTTTGTGTTACAAGCACATCGCTTTCTGTGGTTTTTATTCCGTCAGCCAGCATGGGTCTGTCGGAGACAAGCAGCAAAGCACCTGTCGGGATATGATTGAAAAATCCTACACTAAACAGCGTAGCGGTTTCCATATCAACACCTATCACACGTATTTTTCGCAGATATTCTTTAAATTCTTCATCGTGTTCCCAAACACGCCGGTTGGTAGAATAAATAGTTCCTGTCCAATAATCCCGTCCTGCGTCGCGTATACTGCTCGAAGTGGTTTTTTGCAGGTTGAAAGCGGGCAACGCCGGAACTTCTTTCGGGAAATAATCATCGGAAGTGCCTTCTCCGCGAATGGCGGCAATGGGAAGAATAAAATCGCCCAATTTGTTATACGGTTTCACACCGCCGCATTTCCCCAAAAACAATACCGCTTTTGGGTGAACCGCCGACAATAAATCCATCACAGTGGCAGCCATGGGACTGCCGATAGAAAAATCGATAATGGTAATATTGTCGGCGGTTGCGTTGGGCATTTCTTTGTCTTCGCCCACAATGTCTACCTGATGCAGATGCGCAAAAAGCTCTACATAATAGCGAAAATTGGTCAATAAAATATATTCTCCGAAATTTTCCAACGGAGATCCGGTGTATCTTGTGATCCAATTTTTCACAATATCTTCTTTTGTTCGTAACATATAATATCTATTTAGCTGTGAAATAATAGTGCAAAGTTAAATAAGTTTTTTCGATCAATCGCATATTAATGCAATAATAATGCAAAAGCAACAAAAAAATGATGTACCTTTGCCGATTGAAATTGTTACTAAAAAATAGATAAGATATATGGAATATTTGTCAAACAGAGTATTGCAAATGGCAGAGTCAGAAACACTTGCCATGACAAGAATAGCCAGAGAGCTAAAAGCACAAGGAAAAGATGTTATCAGTTTGAGCATCGGAGAGCCGGATTTTAATACTCCGCAAGCAGTAAAAGAAGCCGGAAAACAAGCCATAGACGAGAATTTTACGCATTATCCGCCTGTTCCCGGCTATCCCGAATTGCGTAAAGCGATCAGCGAGAAATTTAAAAGAGATAATAATTTGGATTATGCTCCCGAACAAATTGTGGTTTCTACCGGTGCAAAACAATCGATTTACCAAGTGGTAATGTCTCTTGTCAACCCGAACGATGAAGTGATTATTCCCACTCCGTATTGGGTTTCGTATAAAGAGATTGTAAAAATGGCGGAAGGGAAGTCGGTGTTTGTGAAAACTGCTTTGGAAAACGATTTCAAGGTAACGCCTGCACAGTTGGAAGCGGCTATTACGCCCAAAACCAAGTTGATCATGTTCAGCAGTCCTTCCAATCCCACAGGAATGTTGTATTCCAAAGAAGAACTAACAGCGATTGCCGATATGTTAACACATCATCAACACGTTATGGTAATGGCGGACGAGATTTATGAACATATCAATTTTGAAGGACAACATCAAAGTCTTGCCCAATTTGAAGCGATAAAAGAACGAGTTATCACGGTTAATGGCGTTGCCAAAGGTTTTGCCATGACAGGGTGGCGGATTGGTTTTATCGGAGGGTCGCTCGCGGTGGCAAAAGCATGCGACAAATTGCAGGGACAGATTACCTCGGCAACCTGCTCTATCGCTCAACGAGCAACCATTCGAGCAATGGAGATCGATCCCAAAACAAGCGATGACATTATTAATATGCGGGAAAAATTCAGAGAAAGAAGAGACTTGATGTTTAAACTTTTGCAGGAAATTCCCGGTGTGAAAGTACGTCTGCCGCAGGGTGCGTTTTATTTCTTCCCCGAAATAAGCAGCTATTTCGGCAAGAAATACGATAAATACACCATCAACAACAGCAACGACCTCGCCATGTATCTTCTTTACGAAGCCAACGTTGCGACGGTACAGGGTGTTGCTTTTGGCGACGATAACTGTATTCGTCTCTCGTATGCCACTTCCAACGATTTGCTCATCGAGGCGGTGCGAAGAATTAAAGAAACGTTGGCAAAATTGCAATAACTTTTTCAGCTACAAATTACGACGTGCAGACGAAATACTATTGTCAAAACGTCGTAATTTGTAAGTAAAATAAATCATAGTTCAAACAGGAGAATTTATTGTTTTGTGGCTCGCTGACAACGTTTTATTGCTCATTGTATGGAATACGATTTGGCTGACAAAATGGACAGAAAATTGGCTTTGGCACTTTATTTGTATATTTTTGTGTATTTTTGCAAAAATAAAATCATTGGAAATATAATAATTATTTTAACTTGAGGATTGTTTTCCTAAAAGAAAACGATATATCTATGACTAAAAGCAGAAAATTGCACAATTTAAAACCCGGTTTCGGATACAGGCTATTCAAGCGTTATGCTCGATTTTTTCATGATCATATATATTATAGAAAGGTATATAGTGTCTGTCCTGAAAATATCCCGCAGCATTGCCCTTTGATGATAGTTTCAAATCATCAAAACAGCCTGTGCGACCCGCTCGGCTTACTTTTGTCGATCCGTTCGCGGAAAGAACGAAAACATAAGGTGATTGCTCGCGGAGATGTTTTTCAAAATAAGATTGCCGATAAAATTTTACGTTGGATGGGCTTACTGCCCGCATATCGCCTCTCGCG
>JAIRTU010000200.1 GCA_031254735.1 Bacteroidales bacterium
TTTTGAAGTTATTTAATTTACGCAATAGAGAGATAAAACGATGAAATATAAGAGAATCCTTTTGAAAATCAGCGGAGAATCTTTGGCGGGAGAAGACCAAAAAGGAATAAGTACCGATATGCTTCGTTATTTTGCTTCGGAGATAAAGTCGGTTTATCAGCAGGGCGTTCAGGTGGGCGTGGTAACCGGAGGCGGAAATATCTTTCGCGGGTTGCAAGGGGCAAGCAAGGGCTTCGATCGTGTGCAGGGCGATTATATGGGCATGCTTGCCACCATTATCAACAGCATGGCATTGCAGGGAGAATTGGAAGCCACAGGCGTAAAAACACGTGTTTTATCGGGTTTGGCGGTTGATCCTGTTTGTGAAAAAATGAGCAGCAGACGAGCCATTCAATATATGGAAGCGGGATATGTGGTTATTATGGCAAGCGGAACGGGAAATCCTTTTTTTACTACCGACAGCGGCGGAGCATTGCGAAGCGTAGAGATAAAAGCCGACGTTTTGCTCAAAGGAACGCGCGTGGACGGTGTGTATGATAAAGACCCCGAAAAATATGCGGACGCCGTTAAATACAACGCCGTTTCGTTTGACGAAGCGTACAAAAAAGGCTTGAACATCATGGATTTGACGGCTTTTACCCTTTGCAAAGAAAACAATATGCCTGTTATTGTCTTCGACATGAATACAAAAGGAAATCTGGAAAAAATCATACAGGGGAAAAATATAGGAACTTTAATACATTTATAAAATATGACTAAGAAAGAAAAAGATATGGAAACAACTCTTGATCAGACGCAAGAACAACTGTTTCGCGAAGCTCAAAAGAGAGTGAGATTCAAAATTCATTTTATCCTTTTTATTTTGGCGAATTTTCTTATCTGGATATTGTGGTTTTTTATTTTCAGCAAGTTAAACGATCTGCCGCAACGAGAAATGGCGTTAAACACGTTTCTTTTCATCACGCTGGTATGGCTGATTTGTGTTATTGCTCATTATCTGTTTGTGTATAAATGGACAAAATCGTATGTGGAAAAAGAAGTGGAAATGCTGAAAAAAGAACAGGATAAAAAGTTGAAAGAGTTGGCAAAACTGAAAGAAGACGCAAATAAACAACAATTATAATTTAATAAACTCAATATAAAAATGACAGAAAGTTGCAGTTCTTGTTTGGCGAGCATGGAAGAAAACATGCAAAATTCGTTGAATTATTTAGAAAAAGAATTAGAAAAAATACGTGCAGGAAAAGCCAATGTGAAAATGTTGGAAGGAATAAAAATCGATTATTACGGAACAATGACCCCTGTTGATCAAGTGGCAAGTCTTACCGTTCCCGATCCCAAACAAATAGCCATTCAGCCTTGGGAAAAAAATCTGATTCCGGTTATTGAAAAAGCGATTATGGCTGCCAATTTGGGTTTCAATCCGCAAAACAACGGAGAAGTAATTCGCATTGTTATTCCCACACTCACAGAAGAACGGCGTAAAGATTTGGTTAAAAAAGTAAAACAGGAAGTAGAACAAACCAAAGTAAACATTCGCAATATTCGCCGCAATGCAAACGAAGCCGCCAAAAAAATGAAAAACGACGGCGTCTCGGAAGATGAAATCAAAAAATTGGAATTGGATATTCAAAAAGTTACAGATGACTTTATCGCAAAATCGGATAAATATCTGGAATTGAAAGAAAAAGAAATCATGACGATTTAACGGCAGCAGCGAACAACAAAAGGCGTCGGGAAATCTCCTTTGAGATTTTGGGGTGAATGTACAACTTGCCACGCTTCGCTTTGTTCCGCTTGCAAGGATAATCGTTTTTCATAACGAAATACAAATCGACAAATAATCTATAAATAATAAAAGTAAAATATGAGTATTACAAAGTTAGACCAACTCATTGATGCAGTAAAAGCAAAACCCGTAAAACGTTTAGTGGCAGCCTACGCCAACGATGAACATACCATAGAAGCCGTTTATCGTGCCATAGAAGCCGGAATTGTAGAAGCAACCCTGGTGGGTGATGAAGCCGCGATAAAAGAAGTTTGCAAACATCACGGTTTCGATGCAAACAGGTTTCGTATTGTTCAGGAAGCCGATGAGATGAAAGCCGGTTTTCTTGCCGTTTCGTTGATCAACAAAGGCGAAGCCGATATTTTGATGAAAGGCTTGTTGAGTACCGATAAATATATGCGGGCAATCTTGAATAAAGAAACAGGACTGATGCCGGGACCCAAAGCCATACTTTCGCATGTTACGGTGATAGAAAATCCGCTGTATCACAAATTGATGATATGCAGCGATGTGGCAATTATTCCCGCACCCGATCTAAACCAGAAAATAGCCCAAACCAACTACCTGATACAAACGGCAAAAGCCTTGCAGATAGAAAGACCGAAAGTGGCGGTTATTGCGGCAACCGAACAAATGCTTCCGGGTATGCAAGCCTGCCTCGATGCTGCCATAATCGCAAAAATGGCAGATCGCGGACAAATAAAAGGAGCAGATGTAGACGGTCCGTTGAGTTTGGATACCGCCTTGGACAAAGAAAGTGCGGGCATCAAGAAGTTGACAAGTCCTGTGGCAGGCGACGCCGATTGTTTGCTGTTTCCCAATATCGAAACAGGAAATGTGTTCTATAAAAGTAATACAAAATTAGCCAACGGCGAATTGGGTGCTATGGTAATGGGTGCGAAAGTTCCCTGTGTGCTGACTTCTCGCGGCGATTCTGCCAAGTCGAAAATGTATTCCATCGCATTGGCGGCGCTGGCGGCGAAATAGTTGTTGAGGCTGAAACAGTTTCAACGTGCAACACCCGACATTCCGAAAGGATAAACACGAATGTTGTCTTTTTTCTTCAAAAAAACGGAATAAAAATGTCTGCCGATACCACCATACTCGAAGTAAATAACCTTTGCCTTGACTTTGTTTCCAAAAAGTCAACCTTTCGGGCGGTAAACAACCTGTCTTTTTCGTTGGAAAAAGGGAAGACGCTGGGCATTGTCGGAGAGTCGGGTTCGGGAAAGTCGGTTTCGATGTTGAGCATTATGCGGCTGCTGCCGGAGAAAAATGTTCGTTACGGCGGAGAAATCAATTTTGTAGAACAGAACAAAAAAACGGATTTTCTCAAACTCACGGAAAAACAGATGCGTTTCTATCGCGGAAACCGCATTGGAATGATATTTCAAGAGCCGATGAGTTCGCTGAATCCGTCCATGCGTTGCGGCAAACAAATCACCGAATTGTTTTCTTTGCATTTGAAAACAAACAAAAAGAAAGCAAAACAGGCTGTCTTGGAGTTGTTGGAAGAGGTTTTGCTGCCCGATCCGCTGAAAGCATACCATGCCTATCCGCATGAGATTTCGGGCGGACAGAAACAGCGGGTGATGATAGCCATGGCAATGGCTTGCAAGCCCGATATTTTAATTGCAGACGAGCCGACAACGGCTCTGGACGTTACGGTGCAGAAAACTATTTTGGAACTGATGCGGTCTTTGCAGCAAAAGCACGGCATGAGCATTATTTTCATCACACACGATTTGGGCGTGGTTTCCGAAATTGCCGATGAGGTATTGGTGATGTACAAAGGAGAAAAGGCAGAATTTGGCAATACGGAAAAAATCTTTTTTAATCCTCAACACAATTATACCAAAGGGTTGCTCTCTTGCCGAGTTCCCACCGACATACGGTTGAAACGATTGCCTACCGTCTCGGATTTCTTGCAAGAAAACGCCGAGAAGCCTTTTACAAAAGAAATTATCTCGCCCCAAGAACATCAACAACAGGTGGACAGCCTGATGAAATCCACTCCGATCATGCAGGTGCGAGCGCTGAACAAATGCTATACGCTGCCTAAAAAACCGTTCAAAAAACGAGACTGTTTTCATGCGGTGAAAGATGTTTCTTTTGATGTGTACGAGGGAGAAACGCTGGGGCTGGTGGGCGAGTCGGGGTGCGGGAAAACGACTTTGGGTCGCAGCCTGTTGCGACTGATAGAACCCACTTCGGGAAGCATATTGTACAAAGATATTGACGTGTTGAAACTGTCGCCGTCTCAACTTCGCAAATTTCGCAAAGAGGTACAGATTATCTTTCAAGACCCTTATTCTTCGCTCAACCCTCGTTATACGGTGGGCAATGCGCTGATAGAACCCATGCAACTGCATCATATCCATACCACCGATCAGCAGCGAAAAAATCGCGTAATGGAACTGTTGCACCGCGTGGGATTGGAAGAGAAACATTTTCATTATTATCCGCACGAGTTTTCGGGAGGACAGCGGCAACGCATTTGTATTGCTCGTGCTTTGGCGGTAAATCCTGCTTTTATTATTTGTGATGAATCGGTCTCGGCGTTAGATGTTTCGGTGCAGGCTCAGGTTTTGAACTTATTGAATGAACTGAAAAAAGACTTTAATTTGACGTATATTTTCATTTCGCACGATCTTTCGGTGGTGAAATTCATGTCGCACAGAGTTATTGTGATGAAAAACGGAGTTGTTCAAGAGATAAACGAAGCCGACGCCCTCTACAACAACCCCCAAACCGACTACACCAAACAACTCATCAACGCCATTCCTACAATAAAACA
>JAIRTU010000202.1 GCA_031254735.1 Bacteroidales bacterium
ACAGTTGTGTTTTTGGCTGCGTTTTCTATCGCTTTTCCCAAACGTTTGCCGAATTGCGCCTGCATGGTGTTGCACGAAAATATCAGTGCTGCAACTACTAATAAATACTTAATCTGTTTCATTATTTTTTTATTATTATGTTTATTTAAATTTTCTGCAAAAATATATCTATTAAATTTTCTGTATTACCCGCTTATGCGGGTTTTTTCGTTTTTGAAGAAAAAAAATATAAATACCGCCGTTTGAAACAGAAAAACAGTTTATCTTTGCAGCATAAAATAAGGTGTTGTATGACAAGAATGAAAAAACCGAAAACGACAATATTTTTATCATTGTTTATTTTCTGTGCCGGTTTACACGCACAGCAGTATGATAATAACCGTAACCGCATCGACAGTTTGGTACAGGCGGCAGAACATATTTCAAATAATGCCGACAAAGCCTTGCTCTACGTAGACATTGGCGATATGTATCTTGGCTTTGGCGACATAGCTCATGCCAAACAATATTATATAAAGGCACGCGATTTGAGTGAGAAAATCGAATACCTGTATGGTATGCTGTGTTATACCGTGAGTATGGGCGATATTTTGCGATTTGAAGGACATTACGATTCGGCTTTGGTGCTTAATCTGCGGATGCTCGAGCTGGCATTGCAACAGGACGATGAATCTGTTATCTGTAAAAGTTATGTCAATTTAGGACTGAATTACGAAAACAAAGGATGGTGGGAAACGGCTTTAAACAACTATTTGAAAGCTCTTTCGATAGCAAACAAAAATAATTCTTCGGAAGCATTGGGCGTTATTTACGACAAACTTCAATTGCTTTATCATCATATCGGAAATGCCGTAAAAGGAATCGACTACGGCGAAAAAGCGATTGAATATTTGCAGGGAGATTCCCGCTTGGCAGAAGCATTGATCAATTTATCTCAAAATTATATCGACTGTGACAAGTTTGCGAAAGCCGAACAATGTCTGCAACAATTGGATTCTCTGCTGCAACCGTCGCCTTCGGTCTACCTTGAAGCCGAAATGGAGGCTATGCGTACCTATCTGTCGATAGAAACAGGACATTGGGATCGGGCGCAACAGCACGCAAAAAAAGCATACGAACTCTATGATGTGTTGAAATATCCTGCAAGAATGAATGAAATGCTGATTATACAGGTGCAAGACAACATCTATCATCATCAACTCGAAGAGGCGAAAAGTAAATTGGAAAGCATTCTGTCTTCGTCGGAAGCCTTTCAATTTTTGAGCGTAATCGCAAAAAGTATGGTTTTGTTTTCCGAAATTGCTCTTATGGAACACGATTTTGAGGCTCAAAGGCAATGGAAACATCGTGCCGATTCTGTATGGAATGTTATCTCCAACGAATCGTTGATGCGTACCACAGAAGAACTTGTTGCCAAATATGAAACGGAAAAGAAAGACATTCAAATAGCCTCTCTTGCCAAAGAAAAACATTTATTCTTGTTTATTGCAATCGTTTTGAGCGTTCTTGTTTTGCTCATTCTGGCAATCTTGCTTTATCGTAATCGGCTGCATCAACGCCAAAAGCAATTGATTGCCACCCAAGCGGCTCTTGAAAGCGAAACTGCCGAACGTTCGCGACTGGCAAAAGATCTGCACGACGGACTTGGCGGAATGCTGTCGCTTGTGAAGATGAATCTTTCCGACATGAAAATAATGGAGCAGGAAGACGCCGAAAGTTTCAATAAAGCATTGAACATGTTGGACGTCTCTATTGTCGAACTTCGCCGTGTGGCACATCATATCATGCCCGAATCGTTGATCAGAGACGGATTAAAGACTTCTTTGGAAGATTTTGCTCAAGCCATTCCTGTTGCCGAATTTCATTTTTACGGAGAAGAAAAACGCATGGATCGAGATATTGAAATTACGCTGTATCGCTCTGCTTACGAATTGGTAAACAATGCAATCAAACATGCTCAAGCAAAACATATCAATATTCAACTTGTTCAAGAACCCGACAGAATATCTTTGATTGTTGCCGACGACGGAAAAGGGTTCGATACCAAACAGGACGCCAAAGGAATGGGATTGAAGAATATTAAAAATCGTATTTCCGTGCATAATGGCGAAATGTATATATTTTCCGACAGCGTTTCGGGAACAGAAATTAATATAGAAATGAAACTTCGGGTATGAAAAAAGATAATTCTCAACCGATTCGTGTGGCAATAGTCGACGACCACAGAATTATAACAGACGGATTGATGCATTTGGTCGAGAAATCTCAAACCGCCGCGGTTGTCGGTGTTGCCTATAATGCAGCCGATTGTCTCGATATGCTGGCAAAAGAACAGCCGAATGTGTTATTGCTCGACATTGGTTTGCCCGATAAAAACGGTATTGACGTATGTTTGGAAATCAAAGAAAAATATCCTTCCGTTAAAATATTGATGCTCACCACCTACAGCGAGCTTTCCACCATCACTCGCGCCATGGATGCCGGAGCCGACGGTTATGTGTTGAAAAATTCCATGCCCGAAGAATTATTGGAGGGAATCCGCACCCTTGCATCCGGGAAAAAGTATATATGCGAAGAAGCCGGCAAATCGCTCAAAGAAAACAAAAACAGCATTATGGCTCTTACTCGTCGTGAAATGGAATTGTTGAAACTCATCGTTGACGGATATACGCTTCCCGAATTAGCCGATAAAATGTGTTTGGGCGTTCAAACCATTCGCAGTTATCGCAAAAACTTGAATATCAAGTTAGACGCTCACAACACCGCCCAATTGGTAAAGAATGCAAAGGCGTTGAATCTGGTCTGACAGGCAAAAAACGCCTTTATTTATCTCTTCACATTATCAACAATATATTCTTAATAATTTTATTGCTTCGATTGTCGGTTTGTTTGAAATTAATGACTAACTTTGCCCCTTAGATATTTATTTAATTAATTTCAATGTAATATGAACCGTATATTTTTATTAATCAGTGTATTATTTATCATGATGACAGCATGTGAAAACAACTCAAAAGACAAAAACAGTTTAACTTCGGGTATTCATAAAGAATATATGGATACAACGGCAAATCCGGTTGACAACTTTTATCAATATGCTTGCGGCGGCTGGATGAAGACATATCCGCTAACGCCAGAATATTCCCGCTACGGATCTTTTGACAAATTGGGAGAAGATAATCAGTTGAAACTGAAAGAATTAATTACCGAATTGGCTGCCGCAAAAAACAAACAGGGTTCGGTTGCCCAAAAAATTGGAGATTTGTATAATTTGGGAATGGACAGTGTGCAATTGCAAACACAGGGCGGCAACCCTGTTCTTCCGATGTTGAAAGAAATTGCAGAGCTGAATGCAACTTCCATACACAGCAAAATAGCAGAATTGCATTTGTACGGTATTCAGCCGTTCTTTGGCATTTTCGGGGAAGCAAATCCGAGCAACAGCAGCATGACAATTGCGTGGATGTGGCAAGCAGGATTGGGAATCGGCGACAGAGATTATTACCTCGAAGATGAAACCCAAGCCATTCGGGATAAATACAAAGTGATGATTACGAATATGTTTTCGTATGTGGATTTTGCAAAAATGCTCAACAGCAAAGAATCCAATGCAGCGTTGGCAGAAATAGTGTTGGCTGTCGAAACTCGTTTGGCGAAAGCATCCATGGACAGAAATACGTTGAGAGACCCCGACATTACAAATAATTACATGAGTTTGGCAGAAACACAAGCCTTGTTGGGAGATTTTGACCTGAAAAATTATCTGCAACTAATGGGTTTGAAAGATATGGATTCTATCAATGTCGGTCAGCCCGAATATATAAAAGAAGTGGGAAAATTGCTCAAAGAAACCGACGTCAATCATATCAAAACCTATTTGGCATGGCATGTTCTCAATGGGGCGGCAAGTTTTTTGAGTGATGAATTTGTGAATGAACGTTTTGATTTCTACGGAAAAACCCTCTCCGGCAAAGAAGAACTTCAACCGCGCTGGAAACGAGTGGTGAATACGGTAGACGGCATTTTGGGCGAAGCTGTCGGACAAATGTATGTGGATAAATATTTTTCAAAAGAAGCAAAAGACAGAATGCTGCATTTGGTGGAAAATCTTACCCTTGCTTTGGGCGAAAGAATAAACGGAAACACATGGATGTCGGACGCAACCAAAAAGAAAGCCATAGAAAAACTCAACACCTTCCATGTGAAAATAGGGTATCCCGACAAATGGAGAGATTACGGCGGACTGCATATCGAAAAAGACAGCTATTATGCCAACATCTTACGGTCGAACAAATTTGAAATTGCTTATCAATTGGATAAAATCGGCAAGCCGGTAGACAAAGATGCATGGTTGATGACGCCACAAACCGTCAATGCGTACTATAATCCTACCACCAACGAAATCTGTTTCCCCGCAGCAATTCTTCAACCTCCGTTTTTTGACATGAATGCCGACGATGCGGCAAATTACGGTGCAATAGGCGTGGTTATCGGGCATGAAATGACACACGGATTTGACGACAAAGGCTGTAAATACGACAAAGACGGCAATCTGAACAATTGGTGGCAAAAAGAAGACGCCGACAATTTCTCCGAACGTGTTCAGGTGCTGGTAGATTATTTTAATAAGATAGAAGTATTTCCCGGCATATATGCCGACGGTTCATTTACCTTGGGCGAAAACATTGCCGACAACGGCGGATTGCAAGTGTCGTATGTTGCTTTGCAAAAAGCGATAAAAGCCAATGAAGTACAGGGACAAATGGACGGATTTACGCCGGAACAGCGTTTCTTTATTGCTTATGCCACTGTTTGGGCAGGAAATATCCGCGATGAAGAAATTAAACGTCGCACCAAAGAAGACCCGCATTCGCTCGGAAAATGGAGAGTAAACGGCACTTTGCCTCATGTTCAGGCATTTATTGACGCCTTTGGCGTGAAAGAAGGCGATAAAATGTATTTATCTCCCGACCGGCAGGCTGCCATTTGGTAAAAAAACAACAGGTATGATTAGAAGAAACAAGCATACGGAACATACATTATATATAATAAGAAAGAGGGCAAATTTTCTCTTTTGCAAGATGAGCGTGAATATCGTTTTTGCCCTTTTGTCTTTTTTTGCCTGCATTGAACTGTCTGCTCAAAATTATACCAAATCGGATATTCATACGTATATCGAAACGTATTCGGATATTGCCGTTCGCAAAATGCAGGAACACGGAATACCGGCAAGTATTACGTTGGCACAGGGAATTTTGGAATCGGCGGCGGGAACAAGTGAATTGGCAAAGAATGCCAACAATCACTTCGGGATAAAATGCCATAAATCGTGGGAAGGGAAAAAATACCACAAAGACGATGATACAAAAGATGAATGTTTCCGCAAATATAAATCGCCGTTGGAATCGTTTGAAGACCACAGTCAATTTTTGAAAGTTGCCCGCTATGCCGATTTGTACAATTTGAAAATTACCGACTACGAGGGTTGGGCGCACGGCTTGAAAAAAGCAGGCTATGCCACCAACCCGCAATATGCTCAACGGCTGATTCGCATTATTGAAGAATATAATCTTGCTGCTTACGATCGCACGGAGGCTAAGACTTTGGCGGCGGAAAATGAGGATATTCCCCAAAGCGAGAAAATACAGCCGGGAACCAAAAAACCAAGAATCGGCAAAACAACAAAGCCGACTCCGCAAACAAACGAACCCAATCCTGCCAATTATCCCGATTTTGTTTTACCGGGCATGTCGGAAAAAATATTTACGCCTGTATATTATCCGTACACCACACGCCCTGTATACATGAATAACGGCGTTTATTTTGTGGTTGCTCAAAGAGGAGACACCTATTTTTCCATTGCCGGAGATGTTCAGTTGGGCTTGGGAGAATTGAAAATGTATAACGACGTTCCGAACAGAAAACACGAACCTCGCACGGGAGAAATAGTTTATCTGCAACGCAAAAAGCGGTATGCCGAGCAACATCATCACATTCTTTCCAAAAATGAAACCCTGCGGGAAGTGGCTCAATTGTACGGCTGCAAATTGAAGACCATTTATAAACTGAACAAATTGAACCGGTCGGATGCGGTTATCGAAGAGGGTTTGCGAATAACCTTGCGGAAGTAGATGAAAATAAAGGTAATAGCAACAGGAAAGACGGAAGAAAAATACCTGAAAGAAGGTATGGATATTTATTGCAAAAAATTGGTACATTATTTTCCGTTTCACTGCGAAGAACTTCCTGCCGTTAAGCAAACCAAAAGCCTGACCCGACACGAACAGAACAAACGCGAGGGAGAAATTATCCTGAAAAAAATAACTCCCACCGATATTCTCGTACTTTTGGACGAAACGGGAACACCCTATTCTTCTGTGGAATTTTCGGTGTTTTTGCAGCAACAGATGTTGCAAAACAACAAGCAGTTGGTTTTTGCAATTGGCGGACCTTACGGTTTTTCGCAGGAAGTATATGCTCGGAAAAATTATCTGGTATCGCTTTCCAATATGACTTTCTCGCACCAAATGGTTCGACTTATCTTTCTGGAACAGCTTTATCGAGCGGCTTCCATTCTAAAAAACGAACCGTATCATCATGGGTGAAACCATTTTTACACGTCAAAATCTCGCTTTTTTCGATTGAGATTTGTTGTTTTTTCGATATTGACAAACGGCGTCATGTCCATGGCTTGCTCTACGGAAAAATCTCCTGTTTTTGTTCTTCGTAACGCACTCAAATACGCACCGCATTCAAGCAGATTTCCAAAATCGTGAGCAATGGAACGAATATATGTTCCTTTGCTGCAAGCTATTTTAAAGTCGATTTTCGGTAAATCTGTATGTGTAATTTCAAAAGAATAAATCTCTGTTTCTTTGGGTTGCAGTGTTACTTCCTGTTTGTTGCGGGCATAGTCGAAAGCACGTTTTCCGTCAATTTTCACCGCCGAAAACACAGGTGGAAACTGTTGAATAACCCCTGTCAGTCGGGCTGTTGCTTTATCAATATCTTCTTTTGTGATATGACAAAAAGGGAGAAAATTTTCAGGTTGCTTTTCCAAATCGTAACTTGGCGTGGTAGCGCCTATGGTGAATGTTCCTGTGTATTCTTTGGCTTGCGATTGAATTTCGGGGATCAGTTTGGTGCATTTCCCTATACAGACAATCAGCAAACCTGTTGCCAAAGGGTCTAAGGTTCCCGCATGTCCGATTTTAAATTTCTTTATGTCGAACATTTTCCTGATTTCATACTTCAACTTGTTCACCACGTCGAAAGACGTCCACCGAAGCGGTTTGTCTACAAGCAAAACAGACCCTTTTTCAAGGTCAATATTTTCGATGTTATCAATTGTTTCCAAAGGCGATGCAAAATTTTGGTACGATTTCTTCAAAATCATGCTCTCCATAAAGCGGAAAGCGTTTGCGAGCTTTGTTTAATCGGCGTTTCTCTTTATTTCTACAGCATTAAAAGACAGGAATTTTCAGAGATTGTCCCACTTCGAGATCGTCTTTTTCCAATCGGTTGATCTTTTTCAACTCCGAAACCGTTACATGTTCGTATCGTTCGGCTATGGAAAAGAGCGTATCGCCCGACATTACTCGATATATAACGTATTCTTTGGCATTGACTTTTTGAAGTTCGTTGTTGAGGTCAATTTGATTGGTTTTGGCTTTGAGCAGGCTGTCGGAAGCTGCTGTGTTTGGAGTTGCAATACTGTCGACAGGTGCAGGTTTGGGCTTGGGAACAGGTATTTTGTTGTATCCCACAATCAATTTTTTGCCCGGGTGAATGGTTGTATTAACGCTTATCTTGTTCAGTTTTGCCAATTGAGCAGATGTGGTTCTGTATTTGCGAGCAATCACCGACAACGATTCTCCACTTTTGACGGTATGCGTTCGCGTTTGCAGTTTATAATCGCCCGAAGCAGAAACAAGCGGTTCTCTGCTCAACGAAATAGACGGTTTGGAAAAATATTTATCCGTTTCATAACGATAAATGCTGTCTTTATTCATCTCGTAGGCAATGGTATATTCCACAGGAAGTATCAAATACATGGCATCTTCCGAAAGCGGGATAATGTTTCGCTTGTATTGCGGGTTTAACGCTTTGATTTCTTCCACCGGAATATTCAAAACCGAGGCTATTTGTTCAAAATGCAGTTTGTTGGTAATCAAGAAAGTATCCACCTGTCCAAAGCGTACTTCTGCCGGCTCGATACCGTATTTGTCGTAATAGCTCATCACATACCATGCTCCATAAAAAGCGGGGACATATCCTCTGGTTTCTTTGGGCAGATAATTGTATATTTCCCAAAAATCGGTTTTCCCTCCCGAACGGGCAATGGCTTTTTTCACGTTTCCGGGTCCGCAATTGTAGGCTGCCAGCGCCAGCACCCAATCGCCCCAAAACATATCGCTCAAATCTTTTAAATGCCGTGCCGCCGCATCGGTCGAACGGAGAGGATCGCAACGATAATCAACCATAGTCGTAACTTCCAATCCGTACATTTTTCCTGTTCCGTACATGAATTGCCACAATCCGGTAGCTCCTGCCCTCGAAACGGCAACAGGATTTAATGCCGATTCGATAACGGCTAAATACTTCAATTCCAACGGACAATTATATTTATCCAGCGTCTGTTCAAACATGGGAAAATAATATTTTGCCAATCCCGACATAAGAGAAACTTGCCGGTTTTTCCGGATATACATATTGATAAACGAACGGACGTCCTCGTTGAAAACCATAGGAAAAAGTGTCCGGTTGGTCAGTTTTTGCAAACGGTATATCATAATGGAATCGGGGTGCGTGTACGGACATTCTTTTTCGGCAAAAGGAACTAATGAATTTTCGTGGTAAACGGCTTTTTTGGCATACCACGTAGACATCAACCTGTCCAATTGATCGATAACCGAAGAGTCGGATTGGCTGCTCCTGATAACGGATTGAGCCGAAATGCTTCCCGATAAACATAGAAAAAGAATGATTGTCAGCGATTTGTATTTCATTTTTATGACATTTTTTTATATTGGTAAAAAAAACAATGTGCAAAGGTACACATTTTTACGGAAATGAAAGACCTGTTACACTCTGCCAATATGCTAATTATTATTTGTAAAGACGTATATATGCGTCTGCATTTAATGTACAACGAAGCAAAACCATTTTTATTTATCTTTGTAAATAAAAAAATGAAAAATCGACAAATATATTTTTAACTTCCTAATTACGAGTAAATTGCAAAATTTATCACAATAAAACCGCTCGCTCATTCGTTTTACATAGATCAGGGGATCGGTTTTTGCAGGTAACACAAAAAAACGTCATTTGACCAAAAATAAAAATGCCTAAATCTTTTCCCGCAGAGGACATGCTGCAAGACGAAACGAAAAAAAGTTGTATCTTTGTAGATTAACGGTAAAAATGAGTATATAAGATATGTTTGAATCACTTTCGGATAATTTAGAAAGGGCGTTTAAGGTCTTAAAGGGGCAAGGTCACATTTCGGAAATCAATGTTGCCGAAACCATGAAAGAAG
>JAIRTU010000223.1 GCA_031254735.1 Bacteroidales bacterium
GATATATGTATTGAGATGGCGAATGCCCTGTTAGTGCATGATCCGTTAAACGAAGACGGCTTACAATTAAAATGCAAAGTACTCGTTAAAATGGGTAAAAATGGGCTTGCCAAAAAGACGTATACTACATTTACGAAAGAATATGCCATTTTGTTCGGAATAGAGTATAAATATTCTTTCGATCAAATAGTCAATTAAAGGAGTGCGTTTTGCTTTCGTTGTTCATTTCCCCAAGGCGTTGCCGGTTATAAAAGAGAAATCAATTAGCCAATGTGATAATGAGCCAATTATTGCTGTAATTGATCACTCCTTACCGCTCATTATTATCATTTATAACACTGTTTCATCATCCTATTCTTTACTTCTAAAAAAACTTCTCCACTTCTTCTAAAAAAACTCTTCTTCCAAAAAATAATTCATAATTAGCGAAGCTTCTCATTTTTAGTCATCTACTTCTCATTTTCAATTGAATTATCCCATTGGCTCATAGGTTTCATAATTAGCGAAGCTTGCTGCAAATAATTTTTTTTCCCTGAAAAATTCATTTTTTTTTAGAACTAACGATTTTTTAATGCATACGATAAAGGGTAATTTGAATATTTGCTATCCTGTAAATAAAACAACAGGGTATAATGGGGATATGTACCCTGTCTTTCCGAATTTATAATTCGGAAGGAGTGAGTATCAGCATTTGTAATGCGAAACCCTGCCGGGCGTAGCGTCGCTACGCCCGGTTAAAAGCAGGCTTCCACGCTTGCAGCGAATAATAAAAACGGCTCTTTTTATATCAACTTCCGGGTTCGGAAGTAGAAGTTCGGAGCTCGAAACGTCAAATTAAGTCGAAAATTTACAATAGGTTGCTTTGCGGATAATCATATTATTTCAGCTAATTTAATTTCAAATGTCCGAAATGGAATATACGATAAAATACATCATTCTTTTCTGCCTGCTCATACTTTTTGCGGGTACGCTGTTTTTTATTCCAGATATTTTCGTAAGCCGGTTTACCGTTGCGCCGGCAGTATGGATGCAGGGCGGTATAAGTACCGGTATCTTAGGATATGTTTTGTTGAGAAAAGAACGGATTCCTTTTCCTCCAAAAGGTTTTATCATCCTGATAACGATATGGACTATTTACCATATATGGCAAAACCGGACGAATATTGAAAACATAATAACAATCGTAACCCTTAGCGCGGTATTTTTCCTGTTTTATGCCATTTGGCCGCTTTTAAAGGATAAAAAATTGCTGTTTGCTCTTTTTGCGCTTTTAGCGCCGGTACTTTCCTTGTGGGGACTGGCTCAGTTAATAGGAGTGTTGCCGTCGTATAATGGTTCTTTTGCTGTAACCGGCCCGTTTGATAATCCTGCCGGTATATCTGCTTCACTCGTTGTCCTACTGCCGTTTTCGTTGTATTGCTGTCGTCATTTGGAAAAAAAATACCGTTTATTTGCCATTACTGCTGCCTGTCTTGTAGTGACGGTTATTGTATTATCACAGGCGCGGGCGGCTATTTTTGCAACTGTTATTATTGCTATCTTCTTTTCTATACACCTGTTGAAAGAACGGAATTTCAAACTGCTTTCCGTTCATTATGCCGTCGTATCTTTAACTTGTGTGCTGTTGTTTGCCGGGTTATTTTTTATGAAAAAAGATTCGGCCAGCGGCAGATTGCTCATATGGCAGTGTTCGGCACAACTGGTTTCCGGCAAGCCGGTATTCGGGTATGGCGGTAACGGATTTACTGCAAATTATATGAATGAGCAGGCCTTGTTTTTCACACAACATCCGGACAGTAAATATGCGATGCTTGCCGATAATATACGCCACCCGTTCAACGAGTTTTTGAAATGGACAGTCAACTACGGCGTGACCGGATTATGCCTGACACTGTTATTGGTTACTATCCCTTTATGGCTTTCACGAAAAAAGGATTCGCCGGAGTTGTTTTTTATCCGGCTAAGTCTTCTCTCCACAGGTGTTTGTGCGCTGTTTTCCTATCCATTCAATTATCCGTTTATCCGGCTTATGGCGGTAGCGCTTCCCACTTTCGCGTTAGCGGAAAATCCTCAAAAGGGTATCACAATAAGCAACGGTTATTTATCCAAAGGGATAGCCGTATTATTTTCAATAGGGTTATTATGTGCCACGGCATATCAGGCCTGTTATGAACGTGAATGGCATAAGATATCCCACAAATCATTAAGGGGCGAAACGCGGCGAATGTTACCCCGGTACGGGTCACTTTACACGCACTTTCGCTACAAAGACTTGTTCCTCTACAATTATGCAGCAGAGTTGAATGTAGTGGGAAAATGTGAAGAAAGCTTGCGAATAGCGCGTGAATGCGACAGCCTTTGGGCCGATTACGATTTGCAAATGCTGATGGCGGATAATTGTGAAAACTTGCAACAATACAGTGAAGCAGAAAATTATTTGAAGAAAGCGGCAGCAATGTGCCCTGTGAAATTTATGCCGTTGTACCGGCTGGCTGAGCTTTATATAGAAACCGGGCGAAAAGAGGAAGCACGGGTACTGGCTCAAAAGATACTGGATAAAACCGTAAAAGTTTCCTCTCCGGTCATAAGCAGCATTAAACGAAAAATGCAAAGCCTGTTGAAAGAACCGGACAAGAGTTTAAATGATTCATCACAAATAATTCATCACGATATGAAACCTACAATTACTTCCTCATGGCAGGATTGCCTCCCGAATCGAACGACTCCGCGGGCGCTCCTGCCTACCTGAGTGCATCCGGATGAAGTGTTATTCTCTTTGCTTGTTTTGAGGTAAGGACATGGACGGACGAAAGCGGTCGAAAAAAAACATGTATGAATTTGAGATAAGAGATTGAAAAACAACTTATAAATATAAAATACAATGATGAAATTTTTTAAATATTCCATATATATATGGATTAGCATTTTGTTATCCGGATGTTCGACTGATTTTTATGATGAAGTCGGTTTATCCGATATTTCCACAGAACGGGAAGCCGAAGAATTCGGTAAACAAATGGGCGATAATCTGCGGTTTGTCGTTACGCAAATGAACAAAAACGGTGATGATTTCGGCGATCAGGCAAAAATAAAGACTGCCATAGTTCGGTATTTTTCGCAACAAACGCATGTCAAATCCATCTCGGTCGAAGATCTTGACAGGACGTTACAAGGGGACTATCATTTTACACCTGCCCAGATTATTTTTCTTGAAAAAATCCGGGAAGCACAAGCCAAAAGCAGTTCTGCGAACGAGTTGATGCAGTATCTGAAAGACATAATGAAAGAAATACAAGCCACAGTGCCTGAAATTCAGCAGCGGAATTTGCTCAAAATGACGATTGCACTGTATTACATTACAAAAGAAATGGATTTGTTGCTGAAGGAAGGTCTTATGCCTGTTAATCTGAAACAACCCCAGCATATTCGTTTGCGCTCGGGGGGCGAGAGTAGTGGCTTTTGGGCAACTTTATTGGGAGGAATGTGTATTTCTGTTAGCGATATTGGAGCAGCAATACTTGCAGACCTGGAAGTACTGGCCGCCTCCGCAGGATATTGTCTTGTGGCTGCTGCCGGTGTCGTTTGCTTGCTGTTTACTGCCGGGGATACACCAGTCGACAGACTTTCGGATGCTGATTGTGAGTCATTAACTCTTGCATGTATTAACAATCCTTGGAAATATGTCAATGGGGAGAGGGTGAGAAAGGAATGTTCTGTTTGTCGGCAATATTGCCTCAATCATCATAGATGGAATAACGATGGATGTCCTCAATAAATATATTTATTATGGAGGGATTTGAAATCGATACCGGAAAAGAATCGTTTTTTGTGTCGGAGGATATTCTTTTGATAACACTTGATGATTTTCCTGAAGAAAGAAGAGCAACGTTTCGTATTTCAGGATCAAATTCCATTAAATTTGAA
>JAIRTU010000289.1 GCA_031254735.1 Bacteroidales bacterium
GGGTTACGGCTACGATCGACCGGTAAGCACGAACTCAACACCCGAAGGTCGCGCCCAAAATCGCCGTGTGGAATTTAAGGTTTTAGAAAACTAAACCTGCTAAGAACATCTTCAATAGGGTGTGTGAGAGGTGAGGTGCTTTCCTGAAAAGCATCTCCCTCTTTTTTTTTGAAACCACCGAAATCGCAAAACAGGAGGGAGAACATTATCCCAAAATGTCCGGTAAGGATACACTAAGGACACAAGGACGCGCCAATGGAACAACGCCTCATTGACAATTAACCGGATACAATTATTCAGCTTTGCTGAAACTTCACTTGCAGGTTGTCTTGTATGTAGATAAGGTATTTTTTCTCTACTTCGTAGCCCGCATCGCGTAGCAGATGTTCGTAGTGGGCTATTTGGGTGTGATGTTCTTCTTTTTCCGCACCTGTTTTATAGTCGAAGAGTACGCATTTTTTGCCGCAAAGACAAAGTCGGTCTATACGAAAGCTGTTTCCGGTGCTGTCGATTATTTCTATCTCGTTTTGAACGGTACTTGTATCCTCTCCAAACAAAACGTCGGACTCTTTGGACGAAAAAACATTTCTCAGAATGGCAATAAGGTTGTTTTTCACGTCGGCTTCCATTTCCCGATCGGCGGCTATTGCGGCTGTCCATGTTTCGACGTCTTCTTTGCGATAGATTTTTGCAAGATAATCGTGTACTTTTGTTCCCCACCGTGCGGGCGTTTTTTCTTCCTGAAAATAATGATGACTGCTTGCCGCAATACTCGCCGAAATGGGAAGAGAAACATAATTTTGAATATATGCCGTTGAAATATTCTCTTTCCGAGTGCCAACGTCCGATTTGTCCAAAGGGTTTCCATAACAATAACATGTGGAAGAGGTGTTTTCGGAAAGCGAAGCCTCTATTTGTTGGTGTTTGGTGAGAAAGGTCTCAATCTCGTCCCACAGCACATATCCCTGTTGGGCGATAAAATACAGTCGGTCTTTGGCACGTGTAAAGCAAACATATTCAATATTGAGGTCATCGATGGAGGTGAGCAGTATTTCTTCGTCGAGAAGAGGCTGAAAGATTGTTCCTTCCATATCTTTTGGTTTGAGCAGGGTAGCGGCAAGTCCATGCACAGGTTCAGGCAGATGTACCCATTGGTCTTTGCTTGCCTGATAGGGTTTTTTGTGCGGATATATCACCACCGGAAATTCCAAGCCTTTCGATTGGTGAATGCTCATCACCGTTACCGCATCTATGCCTTTGGGGTTGGAAAGCGAAAACTTGTTTTTCTTTTCTTCCCAATAATCAAGGAACTGAAACTCGGCTTTGTTGGGCATTTGCAAGAAATCGACAACCACATCCAAAAACGCCAAAATAAAAGGATTGGCATGTTGTATCAAGTCGAAGACCTGCAAAAGCTCTTCCACCCGCTCGTACAGGTTTTTGTACGAAAGCATGTCGGGGTTGAAATGGTATCCCTGCTTTTGAATGAACTCGATAAACATCGTATTGTCTTTGGCGAGAGGAAGCACTTTTTCTTTTGCGATATTTTTTTCTTCTGCAATAAAGTTCAAAATCACTCCGCGAGCAATCACCACCTGCACATTCGACAGATACGAAAGGCAGGCAACCAAAAAGATGATCTCTCTGTTTTTTGCCAACAGCAGCGATTCTGCCGAAATGGTCGGAATGGCGTTCTCTAAAAGATAGCGGGCAATCTCCGCCCCGAAATCATTTCCTCGAACCAGTATCGCAATATCTTCGTACGCATAGCCCGATTGTTTTGCGTGATGAATGTTGCGTAAAACTTCCGACATGGCAAGTTGGTTGTAGTTTTGTTCATCATCTTTTAGTAGACCGGTAAAAAACACAGCACCGCCCGCATTGTCTTCTTGCACCTGCTGTTTCACATGCCGATAAATATCCTGAATCCGTTTCTCTTTTTTGTCGGCAAGCCACGCAAAGAACGTATTGTTGAAGGTTACAACTTCTTTTTTTGAACGATAATTCTTTTGCAGAAACTCTTCCGAGAAATTATGCTGCAAAGTCTTTTCGCGTTCTTTGACGGTACTGTCAAGATCGCTTCCGCTCACATTGGGCAACGCCACAAATTGACGAACATCTCCACCCCGAAAGCGATAAATAGCCTGTTTAGCATCGCCAAAGAGGATCGTTTTTCCTGTGTTGCCGTTGGCAGCACCCGAAGAGAGCGTCTCTGTTACCAGAGGCAGCAGGTTTTGCCATTGCAAATGCGAGGTGTCTTGAAATTCATCAATAAAAATGACGCTGTAACGTTCGCCGATACGCTCGTACACAAAGGGGACAGGTTCATTTTTCACGGTTTCGGCAATGGTGATATTGGCTTCGCTGATGTGCAGCAATTTATCGGTATGTTTTAGTTCTTCGGCGGTGCGGCGTATCTCGTTGAGCAGAGCCACAGGATAGATGTTGCGAAGCATTGCCGACAAAAGCAAATAATCCTGCTCATGTTTGGCTATCTCGACATACTGCTCCCGCAAAAGACCGCTGATTGCCTCTATCGCATGTTTGCAGCTGCATGTTGACGAATACCAGACGTCTTCATTCACCGCTTTTAAGATGTACGAGTTACCGGAGAGGCTCTTGAAAAGCCCTTCGCTTTTGTTGAGAAACCATTGTCCTATGCCTTTTTTCCCTTGATAAAACGCATCGAAAGGAACGGAATTGTCGGCGATTATGCGGACGGCTTCTGTTGCCGAACGGCGAACAGACGTTTCTATGGCGGTAATCTGTGCGTAGAGGGTTTTGATGATTTCGATAAAATCTTCCGCACAAAGAGTTTTTATTTTCTTCAAATATGGAATGGCGGTTTCGTTGTAGATTTGCTTTCCGATAGACGCCAGCTCTTTTTCTATCTTCCAATTTTTTTCGTTTTCTATATTGAAAAACGAGAAATTGACCACCGCATCGGTAATGCTTTGGTCGTAACCCAATTTCGACAGGATCAAATCTACAATCTGCGACATCATGCTGTCGGTATCCAACTCTAACTGATGATTGAGCGGTATCTTCAAGTCGATGGCAAAACTCCGAACTATCCGTTGAAAGAGGCTGTCGATGGTGCAAATGGAGAAATTGCCATAATCGTGGTGGATTAAATCCAATACCTTGGCAGAACGAATGCGTATTTCTTCCTTGCTGATACCGTCGGACAATTCTTGCAACAAATGGCTTTCTTCTCCCGAAGCAAGCATCTCCAAAAACAAAAGAATTCGCTCTTTCATCTCGTTGACCGCCTTGTTGGTGAAGGTGATTGCCAATATTTTCCGATACATAAAACGGTCTTGCGGAAAATGCTGCAAACAAATTTTGATATATTCTTTTGCCAGCGTATACGTTTTTCCCGACCCCGCAGACGCCTGATAAACGATGAAAGATTTGTGATTGGACATGTTCTTTTTATTTCGAGTAAATGTTTCCGTTTTTATTGTGCCGCACAACGCATAGTTTAGGGTATGTGTATGTATTTATGACTTTGTAAAGATATTTTCCACTTTGGATATTTCAGGATATAATCCACAATACGCGGCGTGATGGTTTTTACGTTACTCCATTCGGGTTGCAAAAAGCAGATACATTTCTCATTGACTTTGGCGGCGTTGTGTTCTGCCCACGCAAAATCGCTTTCTTCGCGGACAATTATTTTCAGTTCATTTGCCTGCGTGTAAAACTCCGAATGAATCTGCGTTCCGTTTTTGGGAGAGAAGCAAATCCAATCCCAACAGCCGCTCAACGGCTCAGAACCCGATGTCTCGATATGTTTTGCGATATGATGTTTTCCAAGCTGCAAACAGAGATAATCCAGATTGTACAAACACGGCTCTCCGCCTGTTACCACTACCGTGTCGGCGTTGTGGTGAAGCACGTGTGTCAGCATTGCATCTACCGACGTTAAAGGGTGTTTGTTTTTATCCCATGATTCTTTCACATCGCAAAAACTGCAACCCACATCACAGCCGCCTATTCGCAAAAAATAAGCCGCCTTGCCCGTATGAAAACCCTCTCCCTGCAAAGAATAAAATTCTTCCATCAGGGGAAGCATTTTTCCGCTTTCTAATTGTATATTGTCTTTCACAAAAAGTATTTTTACAAAAATACACGAAAATTCCGTACCCTTGCACATCGAGCGTGAATAATACGAGCCGCACAACCACAAACCGGAATGATGTAAATTGGTTTTACGGCGGTAGTTGCAGGGTTAATCCACCAACCATACCAAGTACCCTCCAGGATCAAAGAAAAAAGATAAAATAAACAAGGCACTTCCTATTATATATACGCTTATGAAAATTTTATTCAATTGATTTATTTTCTTTTTTAAAAGAAAATAAATTATCACCCCACCACCAACAAAAATCATTAGGAAACAGATAACCCAT
>JAIRTU010000097.1 GCA_031254735.1 Bacteroidales bacterium
TTTCTCGTACTACCGAATATCCGAACTGCTCAACATACGATTGTATTGCAAAACTCACATCTCCGATCCTGTTTCCGACTACCGCTTTTTCAATGCCTTTGTACAACGATTCTTTTGTCCTGTTGCACAAATGTTGAATTTCTTCCGCTACATTTCCGACAAAAAAAGTATACGCATAATCGGCATGAAATCCATTTTTTTTCGCACCGCAATCTACCGTTACTATATCTCCGTCTTTCAATTCCTGCTGTCCCGGAATGCCGTGAACCACTACATCGTTGATCGAAACACACAAGGCTGCCGGAAATCCATTATAGCCTTTAAAACTTGGAACTGCACCGTTATCGCGAATATATTCTTCGGCTACCGTATCTAAGGTTTTACAACGAACGCCCGGAGTAACCAATTTAGCAACTTCGGCGAGCGCTTTACCAACTATCAAAGAACTTTCTTTTATAATTTCTATTTCCCGTTCCGTCTTTAAACGTATCACTGAGAATTGTTTTTTATAACATTATCCTATCGGAAGTGGTGAACGTCCTTTTATACGTCCCGACTTTGTTAAACCATCGTAATGACGCATCAACAGATGACTTTCTATCTGCTGCAATGTATCCAACACCACACCTACCATAATCAACAACGATGTTCCGCCAAAAAATTGAGCAAACTGCGAGTTGATACCAAACAATCGAGCAAATGAAGGCATAATTGCCACAAATGCCAAAAAGATAGAACCCGGCAAGGTAATTCTGGAAATAATCGTATCGATATATTCTACCGTTTTCTTGCCCGGCTTAATTCCCGGAATAAAACCGCCGTTTTTCTTCATATCATCGGCTATCTGTTGAGGATTGAATGTAATCGCCGTATAGAAATACGTGAAGAGAATAATCATAATCGCAAAGATAAAGTTATACCAAAAACCCACAGGGTTGGTCATTGCTGCAGCAAAACCGCTCATCGATTCCGACGATTGAGCAAACCCCATAATAGTTAAAGGTAAAAACATAATCGCCTGTGCAAAAATGATCGGCATAACTCCTGCCGCATTTACTTTCAACGGTAAATATTGACGTTGCCCGCCGTATTGTCTGTTTCCAACTACACGTTTTGCGTATTGCACAGGCACTTTGCGTGTTCCCTGTACCAACAAAATGGTAATTAGAATAACACCTACCAACAACAAAAGTTCTATCAAGAATGTTACCAAACCGCCATTGCCTGTTTCGGCTACTTTCGATATAAATTCTGCCGAAAGAGCAAAAGGCAAACGTGCAATAATACCCACCATAATAATCAACGAGATACCGTTTCCTATTCCTTTTTCCGTAATACGTTCTCCCAACCACATAATAAAGAGCGTACTTGATATTAAAATCAGCACCGAAACAATAGTAAACGACCACGGAATAGTTCCCGAAATAGCCTCTCCTGTTATGGTATGGAATACGCCGGAACTTGTTCCTGCCGTTTTTATCAGGTTAGCGATATATGCAGGTCCTTGCAAAGCGGTTACGGCAATAGTCAAAAAACGTGTTATCTGCGTAATTTTCTTCCGTCCGCTTTCGCCCTCGCGCTGCATACGCTGAAAATAAGGAACTACCAATGTCAACAACTGGACAACGATAGACGCCGAAATATAAGGCATGATCCCCAACGCAAAAATCGATGCATTGGAAAACGCACCGCCCGAAAACATATCCAACAAGCCCAACAAGCCCTCACGCGAACCGGCAGTAAACGACGATTGCGCCAACGCCTGAACATCAACACCCGGCAAGGCGATAAATGACCCTACTCTGTATACAAGAACTATTCCCAAGGTATAAAGAATACGCTTGCGTAATTCCTCTATATGATATATATTTTTTAATGTGGTTATGAATCGTTTCATATTATAATTTTGTTGCTACGCCACCTTGGGCTTCGATTAACTGAATTGCCTTTTGGGAAAATCCATGTGCTTTTACTTCTACCTTTGCCGTAAGCGTTCCTTTGGCTAATATTTTTACCAAATCGTTACGACCAATCAATCCGTTGGCACGCAAGGCGTCTATATCTATCACCGAAATATTTTTCTTTTCTGCCAAATATTGCAACGTGGACAAATTGACAGCCGTATATTCCACCCTGTTGATATTTTTAAATCCTGACTTGGGAACACGTCTGTACAACGGCATTTGTCCGCCCTCAAACCCCGGTTTGCGGGAATAACCGGAACGGGATTTTGCTCCTTTGTGTCCTCTGGTAGATGTACCGCCTTTGCCGGAACCTTCTCCTCTGCCTATACGTTTTGCCGTTTTTGTCGAACCTGTTGCAGGCTTTAAACTGTTCAAATTCATTACTATCTATCTTTAACTGTTTTGTTCTATTAAATTTCTTCTACCTTCAATAAATGCTTTACTGACTCTATCATTCCCAATATTTGCGGAGTAGCAACCACTTCAACAGGACGGTTCAACTTTTGGATGCCCAAAGCTCTTATCGTCCTTTTTTGAACCAAAGGTCTCTTTATTTGACTTTTAACCTGCGTTATTCTCACTCTTTTATCCATTTTCCTCTAATTTTTTTACTCCATTTTTAAGGTTTGCAAAGATACAATTTTTTATTATACGTTTTACACTTTCACAATTTTTTATTTTAAAAGAAGAAAAATATTTATCTCTCCGACTTTTTACATTGTCCGAAAGGCATTCAACAAATTTATTTCTCATTGAAAATCAATACAATAAAACAATTATATTTTTTGTCGAAAAAAACATAACGCCCTATATATAATAATGTATACAGCCGCAAATATTCATTGATAAAAAACCGAAACAGCATTTTCTGTCCGGCATAAACATTTTATATGCTGATAATCATTAGTTTACAAAATATTTATACTGTTTTGTTTCATCATTCCAAAAAATGGAACAGCGGCGTTTTTTTCTTTTTCCCGCAAAAAAATCACAAAAAAAAACGGCAAACACTTGCAAATATCCGAAAAATTCAGTACCTTTGTAAGATCGGCGTATGGGTTTTTGCATTCGGAAATGTATCTTTGAGTTCTTTGCGGTGATAATATTCCATCAAACGTCCAATGCCAAGTTCAGGATCATCAATTTCCTCCAAGCGTTCACGGGCGATCTCTGCCAACCACATTTTAAACGGCTCGGCTTTGGGCGATGGAATGGATTGGACAAGACGAAAAAGCTGTTCTGCATCGGCTACATCAGTAAGATACCTTTTCCCGTCCAAAGATTGCAGTTTCAGTCGGTTACAATTTGTAACCGACTCGTTTCCTTCCTTTTTTAATCTGTTTTTCAGCACTTTCCAATAATTATTAGGATTGGGGCTTTCTGTTAAAACACCAACTGCGTCTACTACGGAAATATACCATTTTTCGGCTTCTGCATCCCATACGGAGCGGACTTTCTTATCCTCAAAAATTTTTATACTGTCCTTTTGATTCTTGCTCATGGCGATAATTTTTTAATCAGATTGCAAAGATACGAATAATTGTCCATGATTAGTTACGCATTGACGAAACGGAAAAGCATAATCTCACTAATCCCATAAATCTCATAAATCATAGTTCAGACAATTTGAGATTAAGGTTTGCTGTATTGTCTGTGCGTCCTTATGAACTTTGTGTCTTTCGCGGTAAAAAAAATATTGAGAAAATCTCGCAACCTGTCTATAAAAAATGTATTTTTGTCCACGTTAAAAAAAAAGAAAATATGATGGTAAAAACAGGACTGATAGGTGCAGGTCATTTAGGGAAAATTCATTTGAATTGTCTGCGTAATATTCCTCAAATAGAGCTTGTCGGATTTTACGACAACAACAACGAAGTGTCGCAAGAGGTGGAACAGAAATATCACATCAAGCGGTTTCCCGACGAAAAAGAGTTGATAAACGCTTGCGACGCCGTCGATATTGTAACGCCCACCGTGTTACATTATAATATTGCCATGGACGCCATGCAAAAAGGAAAACATGTCTTTCTGGAAAAACCCATCACCGCCACGCTGCAAGAATCGCAAGAGATTGTCGATTATGCAAAAAAACAGGGTTTGGTGGTGCAGGTGGGGCATGTAGAGCGGTTCAACGATGCGTATCTGGCAGCAAAACCCTATCTTGACAATCCGCTTTTTATAGAAGCACATCGTTTGGCGGAGTTTAACCCGCGCGGAACAGATGTTTCGGTGGTCTTGGATTTGATGATTCACGATATAGACATCATTCTGAACATGATACAATCGCCGATAAAACAAATCCACGCCAACGGAGTGCCTGTCATCAGCCAAACGCCCGACATCGCCAACGCCCGCATAGAATTTGAAAACGGCTCTACCGCCAACCTGACCGCCAGCCGTATGTCGATGAAGAAAATGAGGCGTATGAGGGTCTTTCAACCCAATGCGTATATCGCTATGGATTTTTTGGAGAAAAAAGCAGATATTATGCGGCTGAGAGACTATACGCCCGAAGACGATAACGAACTTTTTTCGCTCATCGTCGATCTGGGAGAGGGAAAAGGAAAGAAACGGATATTTATCGAATCGCCAAACAACGAGAAAGTCAATGCGATAGAAATGGAACTGTCTCTCTTTGCCGACAGCATCATCAACAATAAACCAAGCATGGTCTCTGCCGAAGACGGACACAAAGCGTTGGAAGTGGCTTACCGAATTATGGATAAATTTGTTTACCCAAACAAGATAATATAAATTCTTGCGTTAGCATTTACATCTGACAAACATAACAAATAATCTCAACAAATAAGTAATGATATTAAACAGAATAAAAGGAATATATATTGTTTTATTTTTTGCCCTGACGTCGTCCGTTTTCTTTTCGTGCAATTCCGACATAGACATACCTTCTTATATTTATATCGAAAATGTTGATTTCAAGGTGCGAGACCGAGAACGACAGGGAACAGAATCGCACAATATCCCTTTTATCTTTCTCTCGGTCGACGGAACGGAAATCGGGTATTACCAACTGCCCGCTCTCGTGCCTGTGATAGCCGACGGACAAACCAACATCACCGTTAAACCCGGTATAAGACTCAACGGACTGTCGCAACAGCGTGTGGATTATCCTTTCTACACCACTCCGAC
The DNA here is from genome assembly GCA_031254735.1 of Bacteroidales bacterium. The sequence continues at coordinate 5,115 of JAIRTU010000097.1, forward strand.
TTTTCCGGTGATGCTTTCCAAAAAGAAAATCGACACCTTACGCCCGACGTGTACCTACATCGACAGCATAAAGTTTGCATTTGTCGATAATTTTAATGACGACACCCAATTTTCCACCGTGTCGGGATCGCCGCTCAACAGAGGCGACGACGAGGCGTTGCGGTTTAAATACCTCGGCGAAAACAACGGGAAATACGGCATCGTCTCCATTTCGCCCGAAGACAGTCTTCCTTTTTTTGAAATTAAATCATCGATCGTAACAAGCGTTCCCATAGACTGTTTTTTGGAAATAAATTATTGGTTTACCGAAGATGTGGAAGTGGGCATTTATTGTCATACCGGCAATCCGATACAGTACCGAAACAAAAAAGTAGGCATTGTCAACATTCGAGCTTCGGACGCAAGCAGAGGCGAAACATGGAAAAAAATGTACATCAACCTCACCGACGAATTGAGAATTGCCTCCACCGAAATAGCGATGAAAAGTTTTGAGGTCTATTTTTCGGGAAGCAGCACCGACAGAAAAGAAGCACGTTTTTTGTTTGACAACGTAAAATTGATTTACAGGTAAAGTCTTTTTATGCGGAAAAATATTTTCAACAAGAAAAAACAGGTTTTTCTATATGTCGCATTAGACATTATGGTTTCTATTGTGGTATGGTTTTGTTTTTTTTCGTATCGCAAGTTCACCGAACCCTATCTCAACACGCAGGAAGTATGGCAGTTGATCTTTTCGGATTTTAAATTTTATCTCGGCTTAATCGTCATTCCGACAGGTTGGGTGATACTTTTTGCCCTGAGCGGCACATACAATCAAATATGGCGAAAATCTCGATTGAAAGAATTTATTTCCACGTTTCAGCAGGTGCTGTTCGGCTCGCTTATTTTATTTTTTGCCATTATATTAGATGATGTTATCGCATCGTACACCGATTATATCCGCTTGTTTCTGGTATTGTTTTCTTTGCAGTTTGTGTTGATTATCATCATACGCCTGATACATATCACGGTTTTGAAAAGAGAAATTCGCATCGGCAAAATACAGTTCAACACCATTGTCATCGGAACGGTAGCGGCTATTGAAAATGCGTACAACGTTCTTTTTGACCCGATAAAAACCTTTGGGAACAATTTCATCGGGTATACTTCGGTGGAAGACACAAACAAAAATCCCGACTTGCCCAAATTGCCTTTTCTGGGGTATTACACCGAAACGGATAAATTGATAAAAAAATTCGACATAGAAGAAGTTATCATCACCTACGACCCCGCCACACGCAAACAAATAGAAAATATCCTGCCTCTGGTGGGCGAAAACAGAGTATTGCTCAAAATTCTTCCCAACAAAGAAGAACATATCTTGCAAGCGGTAAAAAACACAGCCGTATTCAACGAGCCGTATATGCAGATTTATTTCGACGCCATGCCTTTGTGGCAAAAACTCTGCAAACGCATCATGGATATAGTGGTTTCTTTTATTTTTATCGTGTTGGCTTCGCCGTTGTTTCTTATTTTGGCAATTGGCGTAAAGCGTTCTTCTTCGGGGAACATCTTTTATCGTCAAGAGCGGGTTGGGAAGAATGGGAAACCTTTCAACATCATCAAGTTCCGCTCTATGTACGAAGATGCCGAAGCCGACGGTTGCCCGCAGCTGTCCAGCCAAAACGATAACAGAATTACCCCTTTCGGCAGGTTTATGCGGCGTACACATCTGGACGAAATACCCCAATTTTTCAATGTGTTGAAAGGAGACATGGCTCTTGTGGGACCTCGTCCCGAACGACAATATTATATCGATCAAATTGTACGGCGAGTGCCTTATTATCGCTTGCTTTTGCTTGTGAAACCGGGGATAACTTCTTGGGGGCAAGTCTCGTTCGGCTATGCCGAAAATGTGGATCAAATGGTTGAAAGACTACGTTATGATATTATGTATTTTGAAAATATGTCGCTGTTGATGGATATAAAAATATTATTTTATACGGTGTTGGCAGTATTAAAACGAAACGGAAAGTAAATTCTTTCGCCAAAAAATTATATCTTTGCACAAAATAAATAAAAAATTATTTGTATGAAATTTATAGTACCTAGTCAATTGCTTTACAAAAACTTACAGACGGTAAGCGGGATTATCACCGGCAATATTTCCATGCCTGTTGCCGAACATGTGTTGTTTGTAATAGAAGGAAAAAAATTGCATTTAACCGCTACCGACCTTGAAACAACGATAACCACACAGTTGGAGTTGTCCGATTCGGAAGTAGACGGAAAAATTGTCATTCCGGCAAAAATAGTGATGGAAACGCTTAAATCGTTGCCCGATGTGCCGGTAATTTTCAGTATCGGAGCAGATTATGCCGTAGAGCTGTCTGCCGATGAGTCCAACTATAAGTTGGTGGGATATAATGCCGATGAGTTTCCGCAAAAACCGGTCATGGAAAACGCTTCTTCGTTTGAGATAAACGGTAATATCTTGGGAGAAGCTATCGGAAAAACTATCTTTGCTATCGGTTCTGCCGACATTCGTCCGGTAATGGCGGGTGTGTTCTGCGACATCAAACCCGAAGGAGTGGCTTTTGTCGCTACCGATGCACACCGTTTGAGCAAATATACCTATACGGAACTGAAAACAGGAATGGACGCCACTTTCATCATGCCGAAAAAACCGTTGATGACATTGAAGAATATTCTTCAAGCATACGATGGACTTGTTCGCGTGGATTTCAACGATTCAAAAGTAGCTTTTCAGTTTGAAACCATATCTATCATCTCGAAGTTGATAGAAGGAAAGTATCCGAACTATACGGCGGTAATTCCAAAGAGTAACACGAACATCTTAAAGGTAGAGCGGTTGCCGCTTTTGCAGCGTATGCGCAGCATTTCGCCGTATGCCAACCAATCGACACATCAGGTGCGGTTGAAAATAGAACCTGCCTCCATGCGTCTAATGGCAGAAGACCTTGACACCACCTACAAAGCCACCGCCACCGTGCCGTGTACCTTTGAATACGAGGGAGGCGAAGAACCTTTTGAAATAGGTTTCAGTTCCAAGTTTTTGCAGGAAATACTTACCACCCTCGATTCGGACGAGGTGTTGATCAAATTGTCAAACCCCAATGCGGCAGGGTTGGTGTTCCCGCTCGAAAACGGTGAACCCGACGAAAATATTTTAATGTTGATTATGCCGGTTATGTTGGGAAGCTAAAAAGTTTTTGATAACTATCCGTTTTTTTTACCATTCAACGCTGCGGCGTTGAATGGTTTTTTTTATTTGGAATAAGGTAATGAAAAAAGCACACAGTATGCAAAACATTTCGGCAAAGATCTAATTATTGATCCGTAACCGAAATATTATTTTTCATTTTTTCTATTTGACCTTTTGAAAAACATAAACACTCCCGCAACAGACGCTATTGCACCAACCGCAATTCCCGCAGCTTCTGTTCCGAAACCACATTTAAGGGCGTAATATACCAACCCGCATATTAAAACAACAGAGGAGAATGCAAATATAATTCCCAATATTGTTGTTATCAAATAGCTTTTGGTTAATCTGTTTTCGTTTTTGTGTCTATTTTTCGCCTCATTTTCTGCCATTCTAAGGATTCTTTCGGCAGCGCCAGGCATAATTTGTTCATATTTTGCAAGAGATTCGGGATCGGGTATGGGTCCCGAATAATGTTGACTTGCGGCAACAATTTGTCGTTTATTTTCTTGTTGTGATTTCTTGTTCATAAGCGTTTAAAATATCATTTCCTACTTTTTCCCAATCGCCTCTGATTTTATCGGCGTCACTAATCTTTTGTTGATTTTCCAGAATGTGATGTATTGGGTTCTTCGTCAATCCGAAGACATATAAAAAGCTATTCACAAATAACTGTGCTGAATTTTCCCATTTCATATTTTTATCCTTTATTTTTATTGTCCGCATACTTAACGATTTTAAACATAAATATATTTTACAAAACAACATAAAAAACATCAACCATGTTTTACGTCCGCTTTCGGTAGCTCAACACCGCCCAGCCGTTGAAGAAGACCGCCAGAGCTGTCAGTGCGATAAATTCGGGAAGCATCTCCATAAATACAGCGCCTTTGAGATAGACCATGCGGGTTACTTGAATAATATATTTCAGCGGACTTATTCGCCCAAGCATCTGCGTCCACGCCGGCATGTTTTCGTAGGGCGTGAACAGCCCGCTCAAAAAGATAAACGTTACGATAAAGAAAAACATAATAAACATCGCCTGCTGAATGGTGTTGGCGTAGTTGGAAACCACCAAGCCCAACCCGCAAAAGGTGAAGATAAACATAATCGCAAACACATAGATTGTCAAAAACGAGCCTTTGGGCAGAAAACCGTAAAAGAGCCACGCCACACCCATGCAGATATTTATCACCACAAAACCTATTATCCAATAAGGAATCAGTTTCGAGAGGATAAAGGTTGATTTTTTCACCGGAGTAACGTTCATTTGTTCGATAGTGCCGTTTTCTTTTTCTTCCACAATATTCAATGCGGGCAAAAAGCCCGACAACATCGCCATTATCATCACCATCAGGGCGGGAAGCATGTAGTAGACATATTTCAAGGAGGGATTGAACCGATAACTCGAACGAATATCTATATTGGACGCCGGCGACGACAACGGCGTCTGTATCCATTTCGCTTGAAGTTGGCTGTTGAAGTCGGCGAGAATGCCCGAAAGATACGAGCTGCCCATGCCGCCTTTCACGCCGTCGACGGCGTTGACAGAGACAAATATCTGCGTATATTTTTCTTTGACAAGGTTCTGTTCAAAATGCAGCGGTATTTCCAATATCAAATCGGAGCGATCGTCTTCTACGCTTTCCAACGCTTCGCGGTAGGAGGGAAAGGTTGACGAGTATTTGAAATACGGCGACGACAATATCTTTTCTGTCAGCTGTTTTGAAGACACGCTCATGTCGCGGTCGACTATCGCCACCGAAAGATTTTTTATATCCATATTGGCTACCGTCGGGAAAACCGCCAACGCTATAAACGGAAACAAAACCACCAGCAGCGGCAGAAACGTATTTCTGAAAAATATTTTAAACTCTTTTTCCAATAAATATTTCAGCATCGTTATTTATTTATTATGAATAACACCCATTATTTTTTACAATCTGTTTTTAAACTTTTTAATGCTCACAACGATCATACACACCGCCATGGCGAGCAGGATACCAAACTCCATCATCACCGCACGAAAGCCCGCACCTTTTATCATCACGCTTTTGACGGCGAGGATAAACCATTTGGCAGGAATAACATGCGAAAACCATTTCAACGCCAACGGCATGTTTTCGACCGGAAACACCAAGCCCGAAAGCATCATCACCGGCATCAACAAGAGCAAACCCGACACAAGCATTGCCACCAACTGAGAAGAAACTATCGTCGAAATAAGGATACCAAACGCCAGCGATACAAAGATATACAGCAGACAAATCATTATCAACAAAAAGAAATTACCCGTTATCGGCACGCCCAACACAAATACCGACAGCGTCAAAACGGTGGCAAGGTTGATCATCGAAACGGAAAAATACGGAATTGTTTTTGCCAAAATAATTGTTATGGGTTTCAACGGAGATACCAGCAAGATTTCCATTGTTCCCGATTCTTTTTCTTTCACAATCGACACAGAGGTCATCATCGCACAGATCAGCGTCAGCACCAGTCCAAGCACACCCGGCACGGTGCTAAACGAGCCGTCCATTGTGGGGTTGTACAGCAGGGTGATTTCGGGTTGTATTTGATAGGGCATGGTTGTGCCGCTTTTTTGGTTGAGGTCGTTGAGGTAGGAGGCGATGAGCATGGAAGAATAGGTGTTGGCGGTAGCGGCGGTGTTGGGGTCGCTTGCGTCGGTGAGCAGAAGGACTTCGGCGCGGGAGGCATGCAGCATATTTTCGTGGAAATGCCCGCCAAAAACAATTGCCATACCTATTTTATTGCGTTTGAACAGATATTCTATTTCTGCTTCCGAATGCACATAATGCGTTACGGTAAAATATTCGCCTGCCGACAGTTTTTGAATAATCCCCTGTGTTGCCACATCTTGCGAAGCGTCAAACACGGCAACATTCACATTCTTGACTTCGGTCGAGATGCCGAAGCCGATCAGGAAGGTTACCAGCACCGGCAGCAGCAGCAAGATCAGGGTTGTCCACACATCGCGGAAGATATGCAGGTATTCTTTCCGAAGAAAGGTATTGAACGTAACTATTTTTTTATTTTTCATTTAATAATAATATAAATATGTCTGTGCGATATTATTCTTCTCTGTATTTTGATTTTCGTGCCAATTCTTGAAACACTTCGTCCATATTTTTGGCATGATATATTTGTTTTAATTTTTTGGGGGTATCCAAAGCGTCGATACGACCGTCCACCATGATAGAGACGCGGTTGCAGTATTCGGCTTCGTCCATGTAGTGTGTTGTAACAAAGACGGTAATGCCTTTGTCTGCCGCCCGATAGATCAGTTCCCAAAACTGACGGCGGGTAACAGGGTCGACGCCGCCGGTGGGTTCGTCCAAAAAGACAATATGAGGCGTATGAATAATGGAGACCGAAAACGCCAACTTTTGTTTCCACCCCAAAGGAAGTTCTTTCACCAGAGCGTTTTTTGCTTTTTCAAAACCGAGTTGTTCGAGCATCTCATCGGTTCGGTGGGCGATCTCGTGCGATTTCAGTCCGTAGATACCGGCATAGAGACGAATATTTTCCCACACTTTCAGTTCTTCGTAGAGGGCGAATTTCTGGCTCATGTAGCCGATATTTTTCTTGACGTCTTCCGATTGGGTAACGATGTTGAAACCACCCACCACAGCATTTCCGAAGGTGGGCTTACTCAGTCCGCAGAGCATGCGCATGGCGGTGGTTTTCCCCGCGCCGTTTGCCCCCAGAAACCCAAATATTTCGCCTTTTTCCACCTCGAAAGAGATATGGTCTACGGCGGTAAAGTTACCGAACGTCTTTGTTAATTCGGTTGCTCGGATCGATGCCGGAAAATCGTTTTGCTGTTTCATCTTATTTTATTTTTATTTTTTCCCCTGCGGGGGATTTTTTGCAGTGGTAAGTTGTTAGTGATCATCGGTTAGTTACGCATTGACGCAACGGCAGAGCATCACTAATCACTTATCGCTAATCATTTATCACTAATTACTTGTCCACTTGTCCACTAATCATTTATCACTAATCATTTACCACTAATCATTTATCACTATATTTTTCCCCCGTTGTTCCTTATGTATGCGAACACGCTACCCGCGATGTTCGGGTAACGCCCCAATGTCTTCGGGTAACGCCCCAATGTCTTCGGGTAACGCCCCAATGTCATCGGGTAACGCCCCAACGTCTTCGGGTAACGCCCCAACGTCTTCGGGTAACGCCCCAACGCCTTCGGGTAACGCCCCGCGATGCTCAGGGAGCTCCACGCAACGCTCGGGGTGTACTCCATTGTATTTGCCCCTAAATCCCCTAAAGGGGACTTCCAACTCGTTAGAGTTTGGGGAGAATCCAAACCTTCGAGGTTTGACAAACCTCGAAGGTTTAATCCAAACGCACAACCCGATAATGTAAAAATCCCTTTCAGGGAATTTAGGGGCTGAAAAAAGAAAACTACATTTCGCTTCCGCAAAAGGAAAGTCCCCTTTAGGGGATTTAGGGGCTGAAAACTCGTAATTCGCAATTGATTATTCACTATTCACTATTAGTTATTCGTTATTCACTATTAGTTATTTGTTACGTTCCAGTGCCATAAAACAGTCTTCTATTCCTGCCTTTATCTCGTGGATTTCAATGTGGTGGTAACCGTTTTTTTCGAGGTCGTTGGCAAGGTCGTTGATGGAGAGTGCGGAGGCGTCGACGGTGGCGTGGTGCGTATCGCCAAAGGTGAAGACGGTCAAAATATGCTCGTGCTGCCGCAAATCCTGCAACAGCTTCGACATGTTGTCTGCCGCGACACTCCACAGCGTTCCGTCAAACTGATTGACGATGTTTTCGGGGGCGTCGATTTTGAGGAAAATCCCCTCGCGGATCAAAGCAATTCGGTCGCACAAACTCGCCTCGTCCATGTAGGGCGTAGAAACGATGATGGTGATTCCCTGTTCTTTGAGCTTACGCAACATTTGCCACAGTTCTTTCCTCGAAACGGGATCGATACCGGTGGTAGGCTCGTCGAGAAACAACACCAACGGTCGGTGGATCAAGGCACAACAAAGTGCGAGTTTCTGTTTCATGCCGCCCGACAACGCACCGGCTCGCCGCTTTTTGAAAGGTTTCAGGTGTTGATAAATATCGCGAATCAGCGAATAATTTTCTTCGATGCCGGTGCTGAAAATCTTTGCATAGAAATTCAAATTTTCTTCCACAGACAAATCCTGATACAGCGAAAACCGCCCGGGCATATATCCTATCCTTCGGCGAATTTCTTCAAAATTGTCCACCACATCCAAACCATTCAAAACGGCAGAACCCTCGTCCGCCAACAGAAGCGTGGTCAAAATGCGGAAAAGCGTGGTTTTGCCCGCACCGTCGGGACCAATAATGCCGAAAATCTCGCCCGCCTCCACCTCGAAAGAAATACCGCGCAACGCCTGCACCTCTTTATATTTCTTCCACAAATTTACAACAGACAACATCATGACAGGAAAAATCTTTTTTTATCGATACTCATTTCTGTTTGCATAGCTGCTTAAAACTATTTTTTTCTTCCCAAATTATTTATCGAAATTCACGCCCGCATACATGCCAATCTTCAAATAGCCGTCGTTGGCAACGGCAATTTTCACCGCATAAACCCGATTGTCGCGTTCGTCTCTCGACTGTACCGTCTTGGGGGTGAACTCTGCTTTTTCGGCTACCCATATCACTTTACCCTTGTATTTTCGGGTGGTGTTTTGGTCAAAATCGGCAGAGACAACCACCTCTTGCCCAAGCTGCAACCGGTTGAACAGGCTCGCCGAAATATAGGCTCTCAAAATCATATTCTCCATATCCGCCACCTTGAAAAGCGGTTTGCCCTGCATAGCCACCTCTCCCCTTTCGGCGTATTTCACCAACACAGTGCCGTTGATCGGGCTGGAAATATAGGACTTTTTCAGTTGGTCGTCCAACTGTGCGATGTGTATCTCCAAGGCGTCGCTTTCTTCGTTAATGCCGACGTTTCCTTTCTCCATGTTGGCACGCTGAACGGCAATCTGCTTTTCGAGCAACGCAATCTGTCCGTTGACGTCGTCCAACTGTTTCCGCGTAGCGGCATTGGCTTTGAGGAGGTTTTCCACCCGCCGTTTTTCTGTGTTTGCCGTAGCGAGCTGTTCCTGCAAAACGGCAAGCTGCATATCCACATCGGTTTTTCGAGTGTTGGCGGCACGCACGTTCTTTTGCAGCTGCAACTTCGACAGATACAGCTGCGTGGTGTCGATCACGCCCAACAAAGTGTCTTCTTTCACCTTGTCGCCCTCTTGGATGTTCAACGCAATAATTTTCCCCGAAGCCTCTGCCGAGACAATAATTTCGGTGGTCTCAAACGTGCCGGAAGCATCATACACCTCGCCCCCGCGATAGCAAGCACTCATCAGCAGGACAACAACGCCCGCACCTGTCAATGGATACAATAGATTCTTTTTTATGTTCATCATGATGATTAATTTATTTTATTCCGATTTTTTTTTACGATAAATAATTTGTCTGCCGACCAATCTCAACGCATTGCCGGCATGTCAGTTGTTGATGTGCAGTCCTCTTTCGGTTTTCAGTTGCCAAACCGCCAAAAGCAGTTGTATTTCGTGATAGGATTTGCTTTGCCGAGCGGCACTTGTGGCGTTGATACAATGCAACAGATCGTTGATACTCATCGTGCCGTTTTCTACTTTTGCGTCGGCGGCTTTTTGAATATCTTCTCGCAGACGTATGATTTCCATGTCGTTTTCGAGCAGCTGTTGCATCTTTTCTACTTCGCTGTTTTTTTGAATTAATTTTTGATTCATATTAAAAAGGAAAATATCCCTCCGCATCTCGGCTTGTTTTTTTTGTGTGCGAATAGTATTTTTCTCGTCCCCAAACGAATACAGCACCCCGAAATTCCACAAAAGCTGCACTCCGCCCACAAAATAAGGCGTGAAACCGCTTTCAAACATATTCAAACCCGGATTGCCGTACACCCCCTTGGCAAACAAAGACAAACGAGGCATTGCCTTTGCCCACAACATTTTTGTTTGCCGTCCAATCAAATCGATTTGCATGTCGAAATAAGCAAATTCGGGACGACGAAGCGGCTCGTTGAGGTCAAACTCGGCATTCGGCTTCTCAAACACAGCCTCTTCGCTCACCGGCTCGCCGATAAAAGCCGCCAACATGGCAATACACGCTTTCCGAGAGGCTTTCATCTCGGTATCGCGCTGCTTGGAAGACAACATCTCTACCTGTATGGCGTCCAAATCGGACTGCTGCCCTACCCCATTTTCCATGTAAGACTGCACCAACGCATAATTGCGTGCCAACTCTTCGTTCAAAAGCACATTCTGACGAATTTGTTCGTCCAACAACAAAACAGAAAAAAACAGCTGATTGATCTGTTCGTTCAACGCATAAAGGTTCACCTCCAACTCTTGAAAATCCAAATCGCTTTGGGCGTTGGTCATCTCCTTTTGTATCACACTCGACCCGCCGTCCAAAACGGTTTGACTTACCTCTACCGCCACATTGTATTGATCTTTGCCCGGAAAACTGATCCGAGCGTTGAATTGGTCTAACATCTTGGCAAAATCTTCGGGAAACGCCGTTACGTCCGACTGCCAACTCATCTTACCACTCAACGCCACCTGCGGAATATACGCCTTGAAAATCTGATTCACGCTGTACTTCCTCGACTGTTCCAACAGCTTGTATTGTTTCACAAGCGGATAATTGGCTTTTGCCTTCCGCTGACAATCTTCCAAACGCACTTGCCCCTGCACCGCAAAAAAACAGCTGAACAAACACCCTGCAAAAAATACCTTTCTCATTATTTTGATATGTTTTTTAAATAACTCATAACAATCTCTGCGTTTTTCTTTTTTCGGTCTTCCATCGCCTCCAAAAAAAGAGCCGTTACGCCCTCTTCCACTCCCACCACTATCGGCTTGACGATAAAACAAAACACGTTCACGGCGGTAATGAGATACAAAAGTTCAAACATGCTCAGGTTGCGGATATTTCCCGCCGCGATTTCCTGTTGCAGCTTGTCGTTGAGGTGCATGCCCGCTTTTATGATAATCGGAACAATATCTTCGCGAAACATATTCATTTGCGAAGAGTCGGTAAGAATTTCCGTGATGAGAAATCGAGGCAGCGAGTCGTTGTTTTTGAAGAAATCGAATTGCGTTTCAATCACGTTTTTCAGCAGTTCTTCAAAAGGAATCTCCCGATCGGCAACATGGCTCAGCGAATGTGCCAGCAGCCCCACCTTACTGCGAAGCACCTTGTCGAAAAGATTTTCTTTGGAACGAAAATAGTAATTGATCAATGCGTTGTTCACGCCCGCAAGCTCGGCAATATTGCTGATTTTTGAGTTTTTAAAACCTTTCTCCAAGAAAACTTTTTCGGCTGCTTCCAATATCTGCTCTTCCGTTGAGAGCTTCTTTGCGTCCTCCATCATTAAATATATTTTTTAAAACTAATTTTTAAATGCGAAATTAAAACGCAAAGATAACACTTTTATTGGCATGCCCGCAATAAATTTTTATCGTGCCGCCCTCCCCTGCTCACAACGCAAAAGAAAAAAACAGTACATTTGCAAAATGATTGAAGACAAGACAGATGAAAACAGAAAAACAAAAAAAAGAGGGTCGAATATTTAGAGGAGAAAAATATACATAGCGAAACACACAGAAATAATTCGCACAGAATATATACAGGAGAAGATTTTTACGCCGTCCGCAATTCGATTGAAGACAATGTCTAACCGTATAATTGATGATTTTTCGTTCTATTCAAAGAGCGAAAACCCCGCTCGGATACTCCAATGAACGTCTTTAAATTCGTCGGCGCCGACAAAAACACCAATGTATCCCAAAAAATATATTTTCGCAAGAGAATACCCGACTTCCACGTATCCTCTTGTAAGCGGATTGCTCACAAAAGAAAGATGAAGATTTTCTGTTATCAGCGTTTTGTTTAGTCCCGGAATGTATTTCAACACCAGATAAGGCATTTCGTATTTCACATGAGCAGAAACAAACCCCTGACAGGTAGAATATTTATAATTGGGCATTGTATTAAACGTCTCGGTAAACGAATTGAACGCCACCCAAAAATTATTGGTCGAAAAATGTTGGAATTGACTGAAATGTATACTTTTCGCATACGGAAAACCACCCGCCGAAATGCTGTATCCAAAGGTTTTCAACACCCCTGCATTTATCTTTTGAGCAATGTTCAACGCTAAAAAGTCAAATCGGCTGTCGCTGCCCAACACCTTGTTGATTCCCTTTTTCCATGTCAGCGTAAAGCTCGGATATTTCGAGCCTGCATATTGTTTTATCTTTCCGTTTCCGGAATATCGATAGTGCATTTTGGGCGTGTAGCGAATAGAAACGTCCAACACAAAAGTCGTGTGAGACACTGTATAATGTGCGTTGTCGGCAAGGTAACGGTTGTTTGGAACGTTGGATTTGTATTCTTTTTTTCGGAAAAAGAAAGAATAATCACTGCGGTTTTCAAGCGGATTTTGTTGCTCGTACAACAATCCCACCGCAACCTGAAAGCCGTTGAACACTTCGGTACTGTGTTTTATATCCACAAAAATACGGTCGTAATATTGAATGATATTCTCTCGGAAAAACAAAGAACTGACAGTATTTATCGCATATTTCCCCTGTTGTTGTTCAGCGTTGAAGTCGCACGTTTGTTTTCCCGCCGACAGCTCAACAAAGGCAAAACGTTTGGGATTGTATTCCCATTTTGAAGTTCCATACAAAAAGCAATGTTTCGAGCCGAAAGCATAACCGAAGTTGATTTCATTCCTCAACGAGCGTACACTGTCTTTAAACCGTTGGTTGGCGTAAAGATTGATGCCTCCTTTGAAACCCTCCACCGTATTAAACGCCAACGTACTGTTCTGCCAACCGATACCCATGGAAAACATTTTGTTTTTAAACAGATTAAAATTCTTTTTTCTCGACAGCCGTTTTTGCGACAGCCGTTCCTCGCGTTCTTTTTCTCTGACAGAGAGAATGGAATCGGTGATTATTTTTTTATCGAAAGATTTCAATTCTTCGTCCGAGAGCGGCACGGTTCTATAATTTGCCCAAAGAACAGAATCGTAGTTGTTGGCATTGCTGTCTATGGTCATAAAGAAACGTTTTTGAACTTCCAACGGATTGATACTGTCGTGTTGAGGATTGTTTTTCCGATCTTCTTTCGCTTTGGCGTCAATTTTCTCGACCAGCTTTATGGCGTCTCTCGTGGTTAGATTTTCTTTTTGCGTTATTTCGGTGATTTCTTGCGTAAGCCGTTCCGATTTTTTAGAGACAACGGCTTTCTTTTGAGGCGTAGAAGCCGTCGGAAGCACTTCGACAGCAGGATTGGACGCATATAATACAGGATTTGCTTCGTAATCTTTATATTGTATGGAATAAACCGTAGAAAGCGTACCGTTAAAGCCCATCGATTTAGCATCAGAAGCAATGTGCATACTGCCGGGCATCCACACGTTTTCTTCGATGGGGATAAAAATTTCTTTCACCCGGATGTCTGCTTTTACTATCCCTACGTCTACGCTTGCCCTGAAATCGAAATTATACACATGCCACGATCCGTCGATAATATCAATGTATCCCGAAAAGGTGAAAGGACTTTTGTTGCGCGGAATGACTTTGATATGATGTATCAAGCGTTCGTTATCGCGGTAAGAATATTCCCAACGGTAATGATAGAGCGACAAACCGTCTTTTGTTACAGGCGAAACAAAGCTCCCGCCGGCATTTTGATAAATGTTGTAATATCCGAAATTCAGAGCGTCAATGCTGACTGTTCGGGGAAGAGAATTTCTTTGTGAAATAACTCTTTGTTCTGTTTTTTCGGGTGTAACACGCACTTCGCTCACCGATTCGGCGGTGTAAACGTCTCCTTCGCGAAAAATTTCTTCTTCAAGAATTTTCGTTATCAACTTGGGGACATTTTTTATTTTCAGACTTCCTTTTGCATAAAAGGTGGCAGTGTATTTCAACAGTTGGTTTTGATAATAAGGCGACTTGGCAACGGTTCTTCGGATAATGCTGTATGCTTTGTCTTCTTCTTTCGCTCTTATTTTTACTTCCTGCAAAAGAATGGTTTTGGGTTCTAATTTTATTTCCAAATAAGATTCCTGCGGAACGTGTATGGTTTGGGTAATGGTTTTATAACTCAAATGTTGAATCACACAGGTATAACTCCCCGCTTTCAACGACAGGACAAACTCGCCCGATTCGGAGGTGCTGCAACCCATTTTGGTCTCAACAACATAAATGGTCGCATATTCGACAGGCTTTCCCTGTATATCCACAACTATTCCTTTCACGGTTTGGGCATGAGCATGCACCCCGAAACATAAAACCAAAAAAAAGATAATTTTTCTTCCCAAGATGCTGTATAAATCCATTATTCTCTGTGTTTTGACATCTTAAACAATTAACCATTATTCAACACTGTTCGCAACTGTTCTATCATTTTCAGCAGGGAATGATAATCCAGTCCGCATTCTTTGTGAAGTTCTTCCACCGTCCCCTGTTCGATGAAAGAATCGGGAATACCTGCCGTTTGCAAATGGTTTGAATAATGATGTTTGGACAAAAATTCCGATATGGCACTGCCCAACCCGCCTGTTACGCTTCCGTTTTCGAGGCTGACAATGGTTTTGTATTGCGAACAGACCTCGTGCAACAAGGCTTCGTCAAGCGGTTTCAGAAA
>JAIRTU010000127.1 GCA_031254735.1 Bacteroidales bacterium
TTTCGCGTTTTTTATCTCCGGAAAAATATTACTTTTGCAAAAAATGAAATCATGAGTAATACAGCAGAGCATTTAGCGGAAATACAAAACAATATCCCTGCGGGCGTAAAACTGATAGCGGTATCGAAATTCCGGTCGTTGGAAGCTATCCGAGACGTTTATCGTGCAGGACAACGAATGTTTGGAGAAAACAAAGCCATAGAAATGCGAGACAAACATTCTCTTTTGCCCAACAATATACAGTGGCATTTTATCGGGCATTTACAAACCAACAAGGTGAAATATATTATCCCTTTTGTCGGCATGATTCACAGTGTGGACAGTTTGAAGCTGTTGGAAACAATCGATCATTTCGCGAAAGTACACGATCGCACGGTTGACTGTCTGTTGCAATTTCATATTGCGGAAGAAGAAAGCAAGTTCGGTTTTTCCATTTCGGAAGCAAAAGAAATGCTGGAAAGCGAAACGTATAAAAATTGCCGAAATATCCGTTTGTGCGGCGTTATGGGCATGGCAACGTTCACCGATGACGAAGACAGAGTGCGGTGCGAATTTCGTATGTTGAAAAATTATTTTGCGCAGCTGAAAGAAAACTATTTTCCGCAGGATCATTTCTTCAAAGAAATTTCTATGGGCATGACCAACGATTACGTCATTGCCATAGAAGAAGGTTCTACCATGGTTCGTATCGGAAGTGCTATCTTTGCAAATGATACGTTATAAAACAATAAACAAGTTAAAATCGAGTATAGAATTATTGACCAAAAACCAATTGCCTTGCAAAAGGTGCGAAACGTTTAAACAAAACATTAAATATGACATTTGAACAACAAATAAAAGACGCCGTTTTACAGATTGTTAAAGAATTATATGCGACAGAATTAGAACAGGACAGCATACAAATTCAAAAAACGAAAAAAGAATTTAAAGGAGATTTCACATTGGTGGTATTTCCTTTTGTTCGTTATTCCAAAAAATCGCCCGACGCCACCGCTTTGGAAATAGGAGAAAAGTTGAAAGAATTGTTGTCTGCTGTTGAAGATTTTAATATCATTAAAGGCTTTCTAAACATTTCTTTGTCAAACAAAGTGTGGGTGCAATATATAAACGAATTGCGAAAGAAAGATTTTTCGCATCTTCCCCAAAAGGAAAATCTGTCGCCGGTGGTGGTTGAATTTTCTTCGCCCAACACCAACAAACCTTTGCATTTGGGGCATGTCCGCAATATTTTGCTTGGAAATGCTGTCTGTAATATTCTGAAAACAAACGGTTACCCTGTGGTTCGAGTGAATTTGGTCAACGACAGAGGTATTCATATTTGTAAATCGATGGTGGCGTGGCTGCGGTCTGCCAACGGCGAAACACCGCAATCGTCCGGCATGAAAGGCGATAAATTGGTCGGGAAATATTATGTGGAATTTGACCGACTGTACAAAGAAGACGTCAAAGACTTGGAAGCAAAAGGTTTTTCCAAAGAAGAAGCCGAAAAACAAGCACCTGTCCTGTTGGAAGCACAAGAGATGTTGCGGAAATGGGAAGACGGCAACAAAGAAGTCCGCGAGCTGTGGCAACAGATGAACACATGGGTATATCAAGGTTTCGACGAGACCTACAACACCATGGGAATAGCTTTCGATAAAATATATTACGAATCGGATACCTATCTGCTTGGAAAGAAAATTGTGGAAGACGGTCTGAAAAAGAACATATTCCACAAACATACCGACGGCTCTGTACGGGCAGATTTAACCGCCGAAGGATTGGACGAAAAAGTATTGCTTCGCTCCGACGGAACATCGGTATATATGACGCAAGATATAGGTACAGCCGTTTTGCGTGTGGAAGAATTTCAGCCGCAGAAAATGATTTACATTGTCGGCAACGAACAAAACTATCATTTCGATGTTCTGAAACTTATTTTGGATAAAAAATTGGGTTACGATTGGGGAAAATCGGTCTATCATCTCTCTTACGGCATGGTGGAATTGCCTTCGGGGAAAATGAAATCGCGCGAGGGTACGGTTGTCGACGCCGATGATTTAATGGAAAATATGGTGTTGATCGCCAAAGAAAACACCGAGAAATTAGGCAAATCCAACACTTTCACTCCTCAACAACAGCAGGAACTGTATTCCATGTTGGGACTTGGGGCGTTGAAATATTTCATTCTGAAAGTAGACCCGAAGAAAAACATGCTGTTCAACCCCGAAGAATCCATCGATTTGAATGGAAACACCGCTCCTTTTATTCAATATACGCATGCTCGCATTTGTTCTCTGCTCGCCAAGGCGGAACAGCAGGCTGTTGCTTTGGATAAATGTATTCCCGAAACCGACCTCATAGAGCCGGAAAAAGAACTTTTGCGGGTTTTGTACGAGTACAGCGGCGTGTTGGTGCAATCGGCTCAGGAGTTAAGTCCCGCTTTGGTTGCCAACTATGCGTATGAATTGGTTAAAACCTACAATCACTTTTATCAGGACACGCCTGTTTTGCGGGAAGAAAATCAGGATAAACGTATTTTCCGCTTGCAGCTCTCTCAAACAACCGCTTCGATTATCAAACACGCCATGAACCTGTTAGG
>JAIRTU010000136.1 GCA_031254735.1 Bacteroidales bacterium
AACTTTTTGAAGAATTGGAAAACAAAGAATTGACGCATCCGCTGTTTGCAGTAGAGGTGGAAAGTTTGTTGGAGGACAATCCGCAATTACGGTTCACGCAAATTTTCAGAAAATACGAGTTTGATTCCACGGACGGTATTTTGCTTTTGCGCTTCTGCAATCTTTTTGTTGAAAATGGGGATGATACTATTCGGTTTTATGATCTTGAAGACTATTTTCCCCGCCACGACTTTCGCAGTGTAAAAAGCTCATTGCAAAGTAAAAGCAATATACTGTTTGAAAAAGACCTGATAAAGTGCAACTATGATGACGGTTTTGAAGACTGTTCGTCGTTCCGTCTGACCGACAAGGCAAAAGACGAACTGCTTGGCGAATTGAATTTGCAAATCAGGAAGATGAATCGCGGAAAGGATATTCTGGAACACGAGTCGCTTGCGGTTAAGCAACTATACTACAACCCAAAAGAGCAAAAGCAAGTGGCTCAACTCACCGGCTTATTACGCGAGGAAAACTTCATCGATGTACAGAAACGATTAAAAGAGAAAGGAATGCGCACCGGCTTTGCCTGCCTTTTTTACGGAGCGCCCGGCACCGGAAAAACCGAAACAGTTTATCAAATTGCCCGCCAGACCAAACGGAACCTCTATATGGTAGATATTTCCGAAACCAAAAGCATGTGGTTCGGCGAAAGCGAGAAAAGGATAAAAGAGGTTTTTGAGAAATACAAAGCACTGGTCAAGTCCGAAAAAACTACGCCCATTTTGCTTTTCAACGAAGCCGATGCGGTTATCGGCAAACGAAAAGATACGGCAAGCGGTAATTGTGCGCAAACCGAAAACGCTATTCAAAACATTATTTTGCAAGAAATGGAAAATCTGAAAGGGATTATGATTGCAACTACCAATTTGACTCAGAATCTGGACAAAGCATTTGAGCGCCGTTTTTTATACAAAATAGAATTTGAAAAGCCTTGCGTAGAAGCCAGAAAAATGATTTGGCTTACCATGATACCATCGCTGTCGATACAGGAAGCGGAGGAATTGGCTATTACTTACGATTTTAGCGGAGGACAAATAGAAAATATTGCACGGAAACGTACTGTAGATAACATTCTGAATGGAACAGAACCGTCGCTGAAAGATACGCATACTTACTGCCGAAATGAATTGCTTTATAAAAAAGAAAGAAAGAGCATCGGATTTAATGTACAGTAATTAGAATAAACAGGAATCAAACAGGCAGAAGCCGGGAATTATATGAACAGATGAAAAGTTACAGAAAAGAATTGTGGTTTAACACGACCTCGCGTCGCGAATTTATCAACATCACGCCTACAATTGAGCAATGTCTGGCGGAAAGCGGTATTAAGGAAGGACTGTTATTGGTTAATGCGATGCATATTACAGCCAGCGTATTCATCAACGATGATGAGAGTGGTTTACATCATGATATGGAGCAGTGGCTTGAAAAACTGGCTCCGGAAAAACCATACAATCAATATCGCCACAATACATATGAAGACAATGCCGACGCACATTTGAAACGTTCGGTAATGGGCCGCGAAGTAGTCGTAGCTGTTTCCGGCGGCCATTTGGATTTTGGCCCTTGGGAACAAATTTTTTATGCCGAATTCGATGGAAAACGTCGCAAGCGAGTATTGGTGAAAATTATTGGCGAATAATTCATTTTTTACATGCAATGCAATTTTATTTTTGTTTTTTGATCGACATAAAATGTTTTTTCGTATTTTTGTCAAATTTATGTTTAACTAAATGATTTTATTTTATGTACAAATTAGTTTCTTCATTGCTTATGGCATGTATTAGTTTTTCTTGTTATGCTCAAAACATTGAGTTGCCCGCACCTGAAAAAACAGGAGGGAAACCGTTGATGGAAGCTTTGAGCGATCGTCAATCAACGCGCGAGTTTTCGGATAAGGAATTGGATTTGCAAACGCTTTCCAACTTGTTATGGTCGGCTTACGGATTCAACCGCGACAATATGCGGGTAGTTCCTTCGGCAAATAATAAGCAAGAATTTACAGTGTATGCCGTGCTCAAATCCGGTGTTTACGCATACGACGCCAAAGAAAATTCACTTATCTTAAAAGTTGCTGGCGATTTAAGGGAAAAAACGGGTAAGCAGGATTTTGTAACAGTAGCGCCACTCAATTTGGTCTATGTTGCGGATTTGAATATTACTTCCCACCGCGAAATGGCCGGAATAGATTGTGGTTTTATTGCTCAAAATGTCTATTTGTATTGCGCTTCGGCCGGTTTGGGAACGGTGGTCCGTGGGTGGTTCGATAGCGAAGAAATCAAAGCGGCTTTTGGCTTGCCTGAAAATCAGGAACCAATACTCACGCAAACAGTAGGGTACAAGAAATAATTTATCTTATTTCATTTGCCATAAGTTCGATGCGGAACGTTGTGCCTTTTCCCAATTCCGATCTATATACGTAGATTTTTCCTTTCCGGTGAGATTCGATGATTCGCTTGACCAACGACAGTCCTAAGCCCCAACCTCTTTTTTTCGTCGTATAACCCGGATGAAAAACGGATTTGAATTTCGATTTGGGAATACCTTTTCCGGTATCGGAGACGTCCATGACGATTTTTGTCCCTTTTGCTTGTACCGAGATAGTAATTTTCCCTTGTCCATCCATGGCATCGACGGCATTTTTAATCAGATTTTCGAGCGTCCAACCAAAGAGCGATTCGCTGATTAACACACAAACTGGTTCCGATGGTAAATGAGTGGTAATGTTCACTTTAGACGAAATACGTCTTTTCATATACTCGACAGCATCAAAGACAGTTTCATTTAAATCAATCGGCTCCGGTTTCGTGCGGGAGCCGATTTTTGAAAATCGTTCGGCAATGGTTTTTAATCGCTGGACGTCTTTATCTATTTCGTTCAACAAATGAGGATCGGTGTTTTTCGTTTTCAGGTATTCGACCCAAGCCATCAACGAGGAGATTGGCGTACCTAACTGATGCGCTGTTTCTTTAGACAATCCTACCCAAACTCTGTTTTGTTCTGCTTTTTGAGTACTGTTTAAAGCCAGAAACGAAACAATGATAAAAATAGATACAACTCCCATTTGCACAAAAGGGAATAGTTGTAGTTGTTTCAAAACCATTGAATCGTCATAATAGACATATTGAGTAGTGTTTTCATCCAAGTTAATAACAATCGGCTGGTAGTTTTTCTTGAATGTTTTTATCTTTTTCTTGATAAAAAGATCATCGTCTTCTTTTTGAAACGGAATGTTTTTTCTCTCTATCTCATTATCCAAATCGTCTGT
>JAIRTU010000143.1 GCA_031254735.1 Bacteroidales bacterium
CCTATACTTTAGGTGCATCAGGCGGTGGCGGAACTGATGTCAGAATAGGAGGAACAGCACTTGGAGACAGAATAATTGTTGCCGGCGGTGGCGGCGGTGCAGGGTATAACAACACGGCACCGGCACAATCTGGTGGAGATGGTGGCGGTCTTAATGGGGCAGGAGGAATAGCTCCTTCGTATCCGACCAGAGTTGGTCAAGGTGGCACACAAACAGCTGGTGGAGCAAGAGGAAATTATAGTGCAGATAATAATACAGACGGTTCTTTAGGTCAAGGCGGTCAAGGTGGAGACGGCGCAGCCGGTGGTGGCGGCGGTGGCGGCGGCTACTATGGTGGCGGTGGCGGATGCATTGGTGGTCAGATGTCCGGCGGTGGCGGTGGCGGTTCCGGTTATATCGGTGGCGTTACAAACGGAACAACTGCTCAAGCTACACAAACAGGATTTATAGCCAATCCAATAACAGACGGAAACGGATTTGTGCGGATAACAATTATATCCGGCGGCGGTGGCAACGGAGATGTGTATGACGGTAACGATTTGGCAATATTCAATCTGCTATCTCCTTTTAATGACCCGAATACTACATGTGCCCCCGATGAGGTGTCGGCAGAAATAGAGTTAACCAACCTGGGAGAAAACGATTACGATTTTAGCGTAAACAATGCTATCGTAAGTTATGAAATTATCGATCCCAGACAGGAAATTCATAGAGGAAACATAACCATAAATGCCGATACACTTGCTTCAGGAGAAGCATTGGGTGTAGAATTAATGCCCAACTTGCCTCTGTATGCAGGAACGTATACTATCAAAGCATGGGTAACCAGTGCGTTGGATGATTTCTCATGTGATGATACCTTAATCACTACCTTTACCTCTCAAAAAATAGGTTTGCCCATACAGGAAGATTTCAGTAATGGTATTCCTAAAGAGTTTACTTCAACTTCGGTACTTGGTAACAGCGTATGGGAAAATTGGTCGGACGCAAGTTCTACTGTACAACCTGATTTTGGCACAGCAATGATACGTTTTAATGGAACTTATGGGGAAAGGTCTCGTTTGAGTACTGTTCAAATGGACTTGTATCAGGCATCTGATCCGTATATGGAGTTCTATTACTATCACGATGCTTTGACTTCTGCCAGCGATTATTCCAATATGCAGGTAATAGTAACAGTAAACGGTGTGGATACTACTTTGGAAACAATCTATCTACGCGATCCGCAAGGTCGTCATGGGTGGACACCGTACAGATATTCTTTAACACGGTTTACTACCATAGCCAATGCCTGTATTCTGATACAGTTTGAGGCTCTCAGCAAAAACTCCGGTGCTGTTCAATATATTGATTTTGTTGAAATATCTTCCGCACCAGATGCTACCGTATCGCGAATTATTGTCTCTCCCGAACCGACAGTATGTAGCCGTACCAACCGAAATATTTCGGTAGAGATACGCACTACAACAAGTCAGGCAATCACTTTCGACAATGCAACAGAGTTGAAATTGGAGATAAACGGAGTACTTCAACAGTCGGTGTCATTGGCGGGAATAGAATTGCAGGGAAGCATTCCGAGAGTATTTTCGATGGTGCCAAACTTTACTATTCCTGTTGGTACCACTTCGATGAAAGCCTATTTCAGCAAGCCGGTAGACAATATGGCAGCCAACGATACGGCAAAGAGAGTGATAGACATCAGTCCGAGTTTGGGAGTGCTTATTCATAACATAAGCGAGCAATCTACCAACCTTGCTCAGGCAGGATTTGAAAACCCGCAGGAAATCACCCTAACCAACACAGGTAATATGGAATTGTCCAACATAGGTTTGATAATGAAAGTGAGAGAAACTCCGACATCGCCGCCATTCTTCACTGCGAAACAGGTATATACGCAAACGTTGGCAGTTGGTGCAACTGCGGAAATTACTTTCAACGAAGCCTATACCGTTCCATGGGCTGATCGGTACCAAGTGGAAGTACTTGCGTACCTGATATGCGATTCTGCTACGGTTAACCACACAGCGTCCATACAGGAATATGTGAACATGACCGATTTGTCTATTGAAGCGATTACCAACCCTGTTCAAGGTGTTAAAGATGTAACCGGAGATGCCATACGTGTATCTCTACGCATCAAAAACAAAAATACCGGTAAGGCATACAATGAAGGCGATGCAAAAGTCGGCATCATGATCAAGAACGAAAGCGGTAACCTGATCGGTGCTGTGGCGTTGGAAGAACTGCCCGCAATGAATGGCGGAGAAGAAATATCGTATACTTTCACAGAAATGTATGTGGTTCCGTCGTTAGTGAGCAGTTACCATCTGATTGTATACCTGAACAGTGAGGGTGATAACTATCCGAAAAACGATACCGTGGACATGCCACGTGAAACCAACTATGTGGGTATATTGGATAGAACGAACGTTTCTTTCACTATGGAACAAAACATTCCTAATCCGGCGAAAGAAAACACACTAATCAATTACAGTGTACCACAAGACGGAGAAATTGTTTTCCATGTGTATAGCGTAAGCGGACAGCTGCTGTATACGCAGAAAGAAAATGTTTCCTTTGGCGATCATCAGATAGAGTTAGACCTGTCGGATTACGCCGCCGGAATATATTTCTACAGCATGGAATACAAAGGTCAACGCCTTGTCAAACGCATGAGTATCAAACATTAAAAAACCTTTCAATACAATTCGGAGGTTGTCCCAAAAGGGGGCAGCCTCCTTTTTTATCAAAAATACTTTCAAAAATAGTTGGCAGCTTGCCGTTAGTTAAGTATATTTGCATTTGAAAATCAAAGATATGTTTCGCAAGAAAATTCTGTTTGTTTCGTATGCAGATAAATGTTTTCCTCCTGTGCAAGTATTTTCCGTTTTTTTCTGTACTTTTGCATTTCAAAAAAAGTCGACAGTATGAATATATTGAATATAGATCATGTAACCAAAAAATACGGAGATTATACGGCATTAAACAAAGTCAGTCTTTCGGTGAAAGAAGGCTCTATCTTTGGATTGTTGGGCCCCAATGGTGCGGGAAAAACATCGCTGATACGTATTATCAATCAAATTACGGCACCCGACAGCGGGGAAGTGTTTTTTGAAGATGAAAAACTTTCAAAAAAACACATCTCGCAAATTGGCTATCTGCCCGAAGAACGCGGCTTGTATCGTAAAATGAAAGTAGGCGATCAGGCGATCTATCTGGCACGATTGAAAGGATTGCCCAAAGATGTTGCCGTAAAACGGTTGAAATATTGGTTTGAGAAATTTGAAATTATTTCGTGGTGGAACAAAAAGATAGAAGAACTGTCGAAGGGAATGCAGCAGAAAGTGCAGTTTATTGTAACGGTGATTCACGAGCCGAGATTATTTATCTTTGACGAACCTTTCAGCGGCTTCGACCCGATTAATGTCAACCTGCTGAAAAACGAAATGCTGGAACTTCGCAAAAAAGGTTGCAGCATCATTTTCTCTACCCACAACATGGCTTCGGTGGAAGAGCTGTGCGACGACATTGCTTTGATCAACCAATCGGAAAAAATTCTCGAAGGGAATATCTGCGAGATAAAAAACAGCAACAAAGAAAATCTGTTTTCTGTTCAATTTACAAAGTCCGACAAAGATTTGCGGACGTGTTTGCCCGATACGGTTGAAATATTTTCGGAAACGCATCTGAAAAACGGTCTCACCGAAGTTCGTCTGAAAATCCCCAAAGAACAAACGTCCAACAGCCTGATCCAAGCGTTGCTGCCTTGTGTCAATGTGGTGAATTTTCATGAAATTCTTCCCGGAATGAATGATATTTTTATCTCCTATGTAAACGAAAAGAAACGGTCTGTCGCCGATTAATTTTGCCGAAAAATTGGTTGATAAACGTTTGTAATATTTCTTTGGAAAAAGAAATCAATAGGCTATATAGGTTTCAAAAAGTTTTTGCGTGTAGGCTTTTCCTCTGAAAACAACACTGTCTTTTTTCGATTCATCGCCTGTAAAATCAAAAATATCTTCCTGCACAGAAGAATAATTATAGCTTCCGGCGGGTTCTATCCAGCCAAATCCCTTATTGTTTTCGTGGTACACAAAACGTTTGCAATAAGGGTTAAAAATATTTTTTCCCCATTCAAAAGGCGAAACATCAATATTCAACTGTTTCAAGAGGGTAGTGGCGACGTCGACATGCGAAGAAAGCACCTCACAACTTGTTCCTTTGTATTCATCGTTCAAAACATTTCCATACCAGAGCATGGGAATTCGTTGATAGGCTTGGTCGTAATACGAACGGTTCAGATGAGAAGGGTGTCCGTGATCGGCAACAATAATAAATAATGTATTGTTGTACCAGGGTTGTTCTTTGGCTTTTTTCATATAATCGCCCAACCAATAATCGCAATATTTCACCGAATTGAGAAATTTCAGCTGTTCGGTATCCCAATCGAGCGGCGTGATATTTTTGGGTTCATCGTATGGACTGTGCGAACTGACCGTAAACAACATCGTGAAAAAAGGTTCTTTCATCTGATTGATCTCATTTAAATGATAATCAAACATGTATTCATCGTGTATGCCCAATTTTCCGCGAGGGAATTTTCCGGGTAAATCTTTGTCTTCTGTTATCTTTTTAAAATCGGCATGCAGCAAAAACGAACGAATATTGCCATAGTCCAAATTTCCGCCGAAATAAAAAGAAGTGGCATAACCTTTTTTGTTAAATGGTTCAAGCAGAGAGGGAAGATGCCTGTATTTGCTGTGATTATCGGTAATATCGTAATTGGGAATAGAGGGAAAACCACTCAAAATGCTGCAAATAGCCTGCTGCGAACGATGTCCGTTGGAATAAAATTCGGTGAAAAGAAGTCCGTTTTCTGCCAAAGCATTAAAACAGGGCGAAATCTCGTTACTTCCTCCGCCAAAGAGCGTTACATCTGCCGTCCAGCTCTCCAATAAAATAATCACAATGTTGACGTCTTCTTTTTTCAGCACGTTCACGGTTGTGTCTTTGTTTGCGGTCAACAATTCTTTTACGGTGTTGTCGGCGGTTTTGCTGTCGGTAAAGCAGTAGGTGGTATTGTTTTCCAGCGAACTAAATTCCACTATATTATAAATAATGTTCCACGAAGAATTTACGGCAACATCGTTGAGGACAGTATGATGCGAAAAATAAGAAGAGCTTTGTTTGATGGGAATAGCGTCCATTCCTCCTCGCATGCCAAAAAAGCAAACGCTGCCCGCAAACAGGAACACGAGCGGACTTTTCAAGCAGGCTTGTTTCCGAAGAGGTTCAACAGGCGGTTTTAGCACAAATTGACGATACAAATAATAAAACCCGCCAACCAACACGGCAACGCCCGCTATGCCGAAGATAATTTGAGCGATTGTCGCCGTTTGAAAAATTTCTTTCGGATGACGAAGATAAACCAATGCTTTGTAGTTCAATTTGGAGTACCATTCGCCGTAAATACCGATTTCGGCAAAAGTAACAATCGATGTAAAAAGCAGTTCCAAGCAGGTAATTGCACGTAATAAATACACCAACACCCTGCTTTTGAAGCACAGCTGCACGGTGTGAATCAGTATCGGAATGCTCATCAAATAACAGACGGTCGAAACGTCTAAACGCAGACCGTAAACAAACACAGAGAGAATATCTTTCGCCGAAATACCCGACAGCAAATAAGTGTAAACCAGTAAAAACACAATCCGCCCGACGGCAAAAAATATCAGCCAAAACAACAGTGTTTTTATAAGTACGATTCCGTATTGTTTCATGTATAATCTTTGTAAAACCAATTAACGGAACGAAAAAGGAGATTATTATACGAGACGGAAAGCGGAAACGAGAAATGAGAAATATAAAGTAGAAAACGCCTGTTTTTCATTTACTTAACGGTTGAATTGCCGCCGCGAATATTCACATCTTGATTGTCTTTTATGTCGATAAAATCTTTGTCCTTATCATTTGAATCTTCTTTTATCGAGAAAATTTTGCAGGTATTTCCTTGATTTTTATGCTTTTTAAAAATACATATAAAATCAAACGTTTTTAAAAGAACAAAACTAAAATTTGCCTCAATTTGTATCGGTATTTTGAGGGTGCGTTTATTTATTTTATACTCCTGTGAAAGGACTATTGTACCTCGTTCATCTTTGTAAAACTTTCTCGTATCCCGCAAAAATATAAACAAAGTATCGTTATCGGCATAAATGCTGTCTATGCAATCTGTAATTGATAAACCGGGGAAAGATAATTTATTTTTATGAATATTTTTAAGATTAAGTAATACATGGTTTTGTCCGTAAGAATTACAAAAATACATCGGTAACAATACGGCAAAGACAAACATTTTTCGGATATTCATTTTTTTATGCTTCATATCTCGGAATTTTATTATCTGTTTTCACGAACCTTGATTGTCTTTACAAACACTTTACGGCAGTATTTGTACGGTAAAAACATTTTTTAATAACATGATTTTTTTCAAACAAAGACAGCATTTTTTTTGGATATTCATTCGTTATTTTGCATTTACTTTTTACCATAAAGGATATTTAAATCCTGAAAATCTTATAGTTATGTAATTAGTCCAACATCAAACTCATATAAGGATGCCGTTGGGGGAACATTTGATATTCCAATGGCAATTTATCGGTTTGATAACCCAAAACAAGTTGCGTAAGCAGCGATATATCCACCGACAGATTGTATATATTGTTCTTTTCCAACGGAATACATTTTCCCTGTGAAAGTCGGAAAACGCCATTGTTTTCGGGAATATGTCTGTCGGTCAGCTGCAAGGCAATTTCCAAATGCGGAAAACAGGCGGCATATTTTTTCAAGACATTTTCTCCATGAAGTATGCGAGCCATTCCCAATGTGGCAGCCTCTTTCGAGTTGTCGGCTTGACGGAACAGAAAAATTTCTTTCCCCGCATATTTTTCGCCGATTGTCAGCAAAAGTTGTTTTTGTATAGTTTCTTCTTTGGCAATCAAATCTTTAATGATGAGTTTTTCTTTGTTTGGCGAGCAAAAAGCTATCCCGCAAACGGTATCTTGCCGAAAACAAACAAAAATACTTCCTCCGAACAACTGCAATTCTTCCCATATAATTAAAAAATCTTTGTATGTTTTCAGCACAAACAAATTTTGTTTTTTGCAATATTGCGAATAATAATCAAATGCTTTTTTACTGTTTGTACGGTTTATTTCCGCAAGCGTAAAATCGTTGTTTTCAACGGTAAAATCCATTGCGACAGGAGTTAAGCCATATTCAAAACAGGACGTGTATCCGTATTTTCGATAAAATGCCGTCAACCAATTTTCTTGAGGGATAAGCGTTGTAAAATCGTCGCCTCGACGTCGCATTTCTGTAAAAGCCTGCGTAAGCAGCTGACCCATAATGCCTTTGTTTTTGTGTTCGGGCAACGTTGCCGCTCCCGAAATATACGAAGTTTTACAGATACTGTCTCCGAAAGTCATTTCGTAAGGAAGCATTTGCAGACACGAAACCACTTTTTTGCCCATAAGATAGAGCAGCGTGTTTTCTTTTTTGTATTTCTTTTTGAAATATAAATCCAAAAATTCCTGCGAATCGTCGGCAAAAGAAGTCTTCCAGATATTGATAACCTCCTGTTTTTGCCTGTTGTCAGCGAAAACGATCATAAAAAACGTATATTTTTTTTAGCGATTGTATCTATCGTTAATATAAAAACGGAATGACTCTGCGTAATTTTTTCTTTTTTATTTCGTCGGCATACGATGCATTGTATTTTATGTAAATGGCGTTTGCTCGCGGAACAAGATTGGCAAATGTCCATATCGCAAATACCAAACCCGACATCGACCATGTTGCAACCGCAAAACCCGCCCATTCGACAATTTCTCCGAAATAATTGGCGGAAGTTACATAATTGAACATTCCTCCGTGAGGCAAATAATGTTTGTTATCGCCCGGTATGCGCAAATTGCGGATTCTTCGGTCGGAATTGATGTTGATAAACATGCCCGTAAAAAACAACACCGTCCCGATAATGAAACAGGGCGTCTCTATCCATGTATTGCTGTACAATTCTTTCGGCGAATGATAAAAAATCCAATATCCCTGCATAAAAGCATTGAGCAAATTGAAAAGAACAGCCATGAGCATAATTTGAACAGGCATTTTGTTTTTGCCTCGCATCATCAAAGGGAAGATAAAGGCACGATGAATATAATGAATTTCCAGAAATAATAAAAATATAAACGGAACAAGCGATGTTTTCCTGTCGGAAAAAAACCAAAACAGAAATATCAAAACGGCAACCGGCAGTTCCATAAGCACCCAGCCCACTTTGTTGTTGATCGACAAGCCCCAACGCGAAGAACGAAACATTCCGTATCCCGCATCAACAAAATACAAGGCAATAAACACCACTATTGCCACCGCTATCATTACCCATAAAAAAATTGAATATAAATCCATACTGTTTCTCCTTTTTTTGTTTGCAAAGGTATGAAATTTTGTTATACAACCGAAATTTATTTTTCGCTGCCCGAACCGGGATTTGTGTGATTATGAAACTTCCAACGAGGTTTTGGTGTAGGTATGGGTTGTCGGCGTTTGTTTATGTACAATCTCTATCGGAAAAAACATCAAAAAAAAATCGGGGAAATACTTGCATATCTCCGAAAAGTTTAGTATCTTTGTAAGATCGGCGTATGATTTTTTGCAGGTAACGGCGTGTATTTAGCGAAATCGAAACCTGCATTATCGTGATGATGGTTGATAGCGATAAAATTATTTTTTTTCTTTCATAAAATACAACCGTGTCCTACATTTCTTTTGTTGGAAAGTCATTGATTTTAAAGTAAAAAATTCTCTTTTGCCAATTGCAAAAAGGTTTCGTCCACATGAAATATTTCGGCAATTTTGATGGCTTCCATCGGTGCTTCGTTGCTTTGGGTTTCCACAAGGGAATAGTCCATATAGTCATTTAAGGTTTGAGGAGTAACGTCTTCGCTTATTCGATCGATTTTCAATCCTTTCACACG
>JAIRTU010000265.1 GCA_031254735.1 Bacteroidales bacterium
GTTCCGCGTGCAGCGTTTTTGAAAATGTTGAAAAAAAGCGTTCAGCAAGAAACCGTTGTCGGCTCTTGGAGTGATTTATTTTAAGTGCGAATTGCGGTGCGTTCGGCTTAGGCTCTTGCTGTCCGAACCTATGGACTTGCAACACAGCGGAAGCCGCCTGAACACTTTCCCGCTTTCTGCATTCTTTGCTGTTTGTCAATTAAGATTTTTATGTTACCTTTGCAGGCGTACAAACAACTGATATAATATCGTGGGAATAGGCTTTATCGTTTTTTTAGCAATTGGTTTGGCGATGGATTGTTTTGCCGTTTCGGTAACAAGCGGAATAGCAACTCATCGCATTACATTTTATCAGCGGTTGAAAATGGCATTGCTGTTCGGTTTGTTTCAGGGGGTAATGCCTTTTGTCGGATTTTTGGCGGGAAAGGGTTTCGCCGAGCAGATACAACGCATCGACCATTGGTTGGCGTTCTTTATTTTGGGTTTCATCGGTGGGAAGATGATTGTGGAAGACGTCAAATCGCACCGCCGTTTGGGAGGCAGTCTGCCGCCGAAAGATTTTTTCCTGTGGACAACGCTGATAACACTGTCGCTGGCAACCAGCATAGATGCGTTGGCAACAGGGTTGATCTTTGTCCCTTTTGAACATCAAATCGGGTACGCCATGGGAATTATCGGGCTGTGCAGCTTTGTTTTTTCGCTGGCGGGATCGTATTTCGGGTCGTATTGTCATGGTAAGTTCAATTTCAGGGCAGAGCTAATCGGCGGAATTATTCTCATCGCTATCGGGGCGAAAATTTTGGCGGAACATATCATCAATTGCAATTAGTGTGCAGGAAGAAAGAGTATAAAGATTTAGAAAAATTAAAATCAACAGTAAATTATAATGTCAAACAACGAAGATTTATTTAAAAAGATTATTTCCCATTCCAAAGAGTATGGGTTTATTTTTCCGTCGAGTGAGATATACGACGGATTGAGTGCGGTGTACGATTACGGACAGTTGGGAGTGGAATTGAAAAACAACATCAAACAATATTGGTGGAAATCGATGGTGCAGATGCACGAGAACATTGTCGGGATAGATTCTGCCATTTTTATGCACCCCACCGTTTGGAAAGCCTCCGGTCATGTGGACGCCTTTAACGATCCGTTGATTGACAATAAAGATTCCAAAAAACGCTATCGTGCCGATGTGTTGATAGAAGATTATTTGCAAAAAATAGAAGATAAAATTCAGAAAGAGGTCGACAAGGCGGCAAAACGTTTTGACAATTTTGACGAAACCATGTTTCGACAAACCAACGGAAGGGTATTGGAATATCAAACGAAGATCAACGAAATCAATTCCCGCTTTGCGGAGGCGATGACAAACAACAATCTGCCTGCCATAAAAACCCTGATTGACGATTTGGGAATAGCGTGTCCTGTTTCCGGCAGCCGAAATTGGACGGAAGTCCGCCAATTCAATTTGATGTTTGCCACTCAAATGGGGTCTACCGCCGAAGGTGCTGATGTGGTGTATCTTCGTCCCGAAACGGCACAGGGTATTTTTGTCAATTTTTTAAATGTTCAAAAAACAGGACGAATGAAAATCCCTTTTGGAATTGCACAGATTGGAAAAGCCTTTCGGAACGAGATTGTTGCCCGTCAGTTTATTTTCCGCATGCGGGAATTTGAACAAATGGAAATGCAGTTTTTCGTTCGTCCGGGAGAAGAACTCAAATGGTTTCACTATTGGAAAGAACAACGCATCAAATGGCATCAGTCTTTGGGTATCAACGGCAACAAATATCGTTTTCACGACCATGACAAGTTGGCTCATTACGCCAATGCCGCCACCGATATAGAATTTGAATTTCCTTTTGGGTTTAAAGAATTGGAGGGAATACATTCTCGCACCGACTTCGATTTGCAGGCACATCAACAACATTCCGGCAAAAAACTGCAATATTTCGACCCCGAACTCAACGAAAGTTACACGCCTTACGTGGTGGAGACTTCCATAGGTTTAGACAGGACATTTTTGGCGATTATCAGCAATGCGTATCGCGAAGAGCAGCTGGAAGACGGCTCGG
Source organism: Bacteroidales bacterium (assembly GCA_031254735.1). The sequence goes on from JAIRTU010000265.1 coordinate 2,079, forward strand.
TGCGGACGGTGATGGATATTCCCGCTTTTTTGTCGCCGTACAAAGTGGCGATTTTGCCGTTGGTGAAAAAAGACGGCATGCCCGAAAAAGCACGAGAAATACTTTCTGCATTGCAGGAAGAATACAATTGTCAATACGATGAAAAAGATGCGATAGGCAGGCGTTACCGCCGTCAAGATGCCATTGGAACGCCGTTTTGCGTAACGGTCGACAATCAAACGTTGGAAGATGAAACCGTTACCATTCGCCACCGCAACACCATGACACAGGAACGCATTCCTGTCAATGCGATCGGCGATACCGTTAAACGATTGTTGAAAACGGTATCGTAATGCCTATTTCGGCTTCACAACGCAGTAGTAACAGGTGGTGATGAAGTCTCTGAAAAAAGGTATCCTGTTGAAGAATATCAACTTGCGAGGTTTCAGGTTGAATTTTATCTCATAATTCGGATTGATAAACCAATCGGTTGCTTTGAGTATTTCGTAGTTGTTCTTTTTCAAAAGTTTCCTGAAACGGCAAATCGAAATGCCTGTTTCTTTGATTTCCAACATCGATTTGACAGTGCTTTCCGGTAGGTTGCCCATTTTCAATATCATTCGATAAACAGCTTTTGGGAGTATGTGATAGTAAGGAAGTTTTGAAAGAAACTTGTGTCGAAGCACTTGTTGATGTCCTCCAAAAGGCATTCTCCATGGCGGAAATGCGTAAAAAACAATGCCGTCTTTCTTTAAAAACCGTTTGATGAAACCCATAAAATAATCCTGATTGGGAAGATGTTCTATCACGTCTCGCATAATAATAACATCGGCTTTGAGTGTATTGTGTTCGGGTATGGTGTAAATATCCGCCTCTATAAGTTCGAGATTTTTATAATGCGGGTGCGATTGAAACAACTCTCGTCCCGACGCTATCTTGTCTTTTGAAATATCGATACCTATACATTTCAAACCTCGATCGAGAAAGGGCTTCAAATTTCCGCCCTGCCCGCAACCTATTTCCAAAACTACGGTTTCTTCTCCTGTTGCAACCATATCTTCAATGTAGGGGATAACATATTTTTGAGTAGTGATAGTTTGTTCTTCAAAATATAATGAATGATTTTTGTGTCGTTTCTGCATACCTGCGATTATTTCGATTATACTGATTATGAATTATATTCTGTGATTTTTCTGCCTTTCCGAAAAGAATTACTTGCTTCTCAAACAAAGAGATTGTTTGTTTTAACAAAATACTTCTCCCAAAAAGGCATACAAAAGTA
>JAIRTU010000090.1 GCA_031254735.1 Bacteroidales bacterium
GCCACCTGCTTGTGGATAATGCGTATTCCGTTATTGAATAGTTTATAATTATAAGTCAATTTATCGTCGTTCATATCTGCCTAAAACCGAAAGTCGCAAAGGTAAGAAAAATTTGTGAAAGATGAGAGGTGATATTTCGGCGATGCTCAACAGACGTTTATCTGTTTATCTCGCAAAAGGGCGTACTTTTTCTTCAAAGAGAGCTTGTTTTTTCTTCAAAGACTGTCAATGTTTTGTTGTTCTCTCCCAAGAAATACAGTTTTCCGTTTTTATATTCCCAACGTTTTGTTTGGGACAAAGCGTTTAGAAAATCGGTCTCTACGGTATTTGTTTCCTGACAAAACATTTTGGTCTGTACAAGTTGACCGAAAGAAAGTGTGTTTCCCTCCAACGTATAAGTTCCGTGAAAACGATTGCAGGAAGCAAATCCGCTTGCTTTTCCTTGCGACAGTTTCAGGGTGGGAAGTTGTTGGCTGTTTAACGCTATGGCGTTTTCGCCCAACTGAATGGCAACCCATTCTTTTTCATCAATTACCACAGAAGAATGTGCGGGTTTTTGTTTTGTTTTGCAAGCGGAAAAACAAAGAAGGGCAAACAATAAAATAACTGCGTGTTTTTTCATACAAAATCTTTTTTATTATATGGTTCAACAAAAATAAGGTATATTTCTTGGTCGGCGTATTAAATCCTGTCTCTATCCTTTCAAAGTTGCTTTTGAGAGCGATAGAAACAGGATTTTGAAAAAATTTACATTCAATAATTCTCGGCTTTCATTTCAAAATAGGCTTGCGGGTGATCGCAAGAGGGACACATTTGCGGAGGTTTAACGCCTTCGTGTACGTAGCCGCATTTCAGACACATCCATTTCACAGGTTGAGCTTTTTCAAATACGGTGCCGGTTTTCAGATTCTCCAACAACTTGGAATAACGCATTTCGTGCTGTCTTTCAACCGTTGCAATTATCTTAAACTTGGCGGCAATCTGCGGGAAACCCTCTTCTTTGGCTATTTCTGCAAATTGAGGATACATAAGCGTACATTCTTCGTTTTCGCCTGCGGCGGCTTCGGTAAGATTTTCGATGGTAGTTCCAATAATTCCTGCGGGAAAATCCCATTTCACTTCGGCTTTTCCGCCCTCCAAAAACTTAAAGAAGACTTTCGCATGTTGTTCTTCCTGCAATGCGGTTTCGCGAAAGATATTCGCAATCTGCATATAACCCTCTTTTTCTGCTTGTTTGGCAAAAAAAGTGTACCGATTTTTCGCCTGTGATTCTCCTGCAAAAGAAATCAACAAATTCTTTTCTGTTTGCGTGTTCTTGATACTTTTCTCCATGATATGATATTTATTAGTTATTATAAATTAGATTTATTCTTTTTTTATCTTGTTGAAAACAAATGTGTTTACATCGTATTATACAATCCGTTTCTCCAAAACAGATAACTCAAATACCGAAAAACAAATGCCCGGAGCTGAAAATGTTCGGAAGTATATACATTGTCCCATTGTTTTAATAAAGTATTTTTATCTGCCAATTGTTCAATATCGTCCTGTTGAGACAGGTGTTTTTTTATCTCTTCGCCCATTTCCGACAGATATTTCTTTGCAAAAATGCGGGCTGTTGGTTTTTGTTTTCTCCACAATATTTCATCGGGGACAATGCCGATCAGTGCGTTGCGAAGCAAATAATTGTTCCATCCGTTGTGGATTTTGAAAGTCGAGGGAATAGAAAAGACATACTCCGCCAATTTTTTGCTGTTGGAAAACGGCGTCAGACAATTCATTCCGAAACGTGCGGCAATCTGTTTTTCAACGGCGAGCATTTGCGGCAAAACCGAAGTATAACTTTCGTACAGACAGTCGTTCAAGACTTCTTTTGAGGATGTTGAAAAATGTTTTTTTGCAAAATAAGCATCGGAATAGTCTTTGTTCAGCCATTCCAGCTCTTTCGGTTTTGTTTGGAATGCCTGCTTTTGTTGTCGGGAAAAAATGTCTTTGAAACGGATATTGCTGTTTTTGCAATTCATCACTTCTTTCAGCCAATGTTTCAACATCAATTGCGAACTCAACGAACGCAAAAAAGGCGAAAAATACTGTTGACGTCCTGCAAACAATTCATCACTGCCCTGTGTGCTTATCATAGAATCGACGCCCTGCTCGTTTGCTTTTTCCATTATTTTATATCGAACAATCGACATGCTGTCGGAAACAGGAAAGTGTGCGGTTTTATTTATTGCGTTTAACTGTTTCATCATATCTTGCGGCGAACACGAAACGTTTTTCCATACGGTGTTGGTGTTTTCTGTATTTTTTTCTGTCAAAAAAAGCGGATCGGTTTCGCAAAAATCGGAAACGCTATATGCCTCAATGCGAAGGTCGGGATTGATTTTTTTTGCACAATAAAGAAAAACGGCATGGCTCACTTCTCCGTTCCATTGCATCGCAACCGCCTTTTTTCCTGCAATATTATGAGCCACACTTTCCAAGACAAGTTGCCGCACGGTGTCGAAATAATACGGTTCTTCGTATTCGTTGTATCCGCCCTTGCAATCTTTGTACGGAAGTTGATAGTACGGCAATTCCCGGAATGAATTGTTTTCCAACGAATATTCAATGTAATGCGAAGGTTTGACGGTGTGGATATTTGTAAAAAAACCCTGTTGGGTATTTGTCGTATTTCCCCACAACAGATATTCCACCACCGCATTTTGGTTGATTTCTTTTGCTTCGTCTGTTGCAGAAAACAAGGTTTTCCATTGCGAAGCAATAAAAAAACAGGAATTTGTTTGGCAATAAAACAAAGAATTATTTCCAAAAGCATCTCCTGCCGCATATATTTTTCGGTTGTCTGCGTCTGAAATTATCAACGACCAATATCCGTCAAGATCGGCAAAAGATGTTGTTCCTTTCCGAATAAACAGCCAAAGAACCATTTCAGCGTCGGAAGAAGAGGAATAATTCGGCATAAAGGTGTGAATTTCCCGCAAAATATCTTTCCGATTAAACAAATCGCCCTCAAAAACAATTCGATAATTTTCAACACAGGCAAGCTGTCCGTCAGTTGTTCTCATGGCAACACGCCCCGAAACAGGATAGTCCGAAAGGGAAAATGTTTTTCCGTCGGAAACAAAAACCGCATTTCGCAGATGCTCGCATTGAGATGAAAACGTTACATCTTTTTCAATGAGGGCAAACAACCCGCTCATCGTTTAACGAGTGCTTTGCTTAAAAAGAATTTCAACAGGTTCAGCACCTTGCACCTTTACTCTAAGCACAGACGAACCGGTATACATCACGCTGTCGATTTCTTTTGTTGCCACCACAGGCAAGAAAACATCTTTTTTCCATATTCCCTCGTATCTGCCCGCATTATCGGTATATGCTACTCTTTTGACGTCTGCCGCAAAAGAATCCACTCCAAAAACAAGTTCGCAATTGGGAACAGGTGTTTTTATATCCAAAGTGTCTATCATCGAAACAATAACGATGCCTTTGTACTCGTCGTTCTCTTTACAGGAGAGAAAAAAACTTGAAATACCTGCCGCAAAAAGGGCTAAGAAAAAATATTTTTTATTACACATAATAAATTTGGTTTAATATAGATTATATACGTATGACATTTTTTTGTAATATTGCATTCTGAAAAATAACGAAGCAAAATTATATTTTATTTTGATAGCAAACGAGTTTAGACTAATAATAATTTAAAACATAATACATAAGTACCATGACAAGAACAACATTTTTATCATTCATCGCATTTTTAATGCTTGGTTTTTCAACCGCTTCGGCACAAAACTCGAAAAATATGGAGACAAAAGAAACAATTGTATTGTTGAAAACAACAATGGGCGACATGAAAATCAAACTCTACAACGAAACGCCTTTACACAGAGACAATTTCATCAAATTGGTCAACCAAAAATTTTATGACGGTTTGCTGTTTCATCGTGTAATCAAAAATTTTATGATACAGGCAGGCGATCCTGAGTCGAAAAATGCACCTGCGGGCAAACGTTTGGGTTCGGGAGGTCCGGGATATACCATTGCTGCGGAAATTTTACCGCAACTCAAACACAAAAAAGGGGCTGTTGCCGCTGCTCGTTTGTCCGACCAAATAAATCCTCAACGGGAATCGTCCGGTTCGCAATTCTATATTGTTCAATCTGCCCCTCATTTAGACGGCGACTATACGGTTTTCGGCGAAGTGATTGAAGGTTTGGATATTTTGGATAAAATAGCCAATGTAAAAACCGCCCCCGGCGATCGTCCGATAGAAGATGTGAAGATAATCAGCGCCACCATTGTAAAATAATATTCGGCAAATAAAAAAACCTTGTCGGTGCATGACAGAAAAGCAAAATGCCTTTGTTGTGTGCCTTGCAAGATTGTAAACCAAACGTTTAAACACAAAATGAGCGAAGATTTAAAACAGATACAGGAAGCAATTGATAGCTTTTCAACCGCTTCTTTGGAAGAATTGGACGCATTTCGATTGAAATATTTGGGAAAAAAAGGAACACTCACACGCTTGTTCGACAATATTCGCGATATTGATCCCCGAGAGCGGAAAGATTTCGGGAAGAATGTTAATATTCTCAAAACAAATGTGTTGGAAAAAGTAGAACGGATCAAACAATCTATCGAAAGCGGCAAAGTACAAACGGTCGATGTGTTGGATTTGACCTCTCCTGCCAACAGTATTTCGCTCGGCTCTCGCCACCCTGTTTCGATAGTTATGCGAAAAATATGCAATGTTTTTGAAAAAATAGGTTTTACCGTTTCGGAAGGACCCGAAATAGAAGACGATCGGCACAATTTTGAAGCCTTGAATTTTCCGCCCGAACACCCCGCCAGAGACATGCAAGATACGTTTTTTGTCGGTAAAAATCCCGATATTGCGTTGCGGACACATACTTCTTCTATTCAGGTGCGGGTAATGGAAAACAATACTCCGCCTGTTCGGGTTATTTGCCCGGGACGAGTGTTTCGCAACGAAGTGGTTACGGCACGTTCTCATTGCATTTTTCATCAAGTAGAAGGGCTTTATATCGATAAAAATGTTTCGTTTGCCGATATGAAACAAACCTTGCTGTATTTTGCGAAAGAGATGTTTGGCTCGCATGTAAAAATTCGTCTGCGTCCGTCTTATTTTCCTTTCACCGAACCCTCTGCCGAAATGGATATTTCTTGCGATATTTGCGGCGGAAAAGGCTGTAATTTATGCAAGTATTCAGGTTGGGTAGAAATTTTGGGTTGCGGCATGGTCGATCCCAATGTGCTGAAAAATGTAGGTATCGACCCTGATGTTTACAGCGGATATGCTTTCGGAATGGGAATAGAACGCATGACACAGCAACTGTACAAAACCAAAGATATCCGTCTTTTCTTCGAGAACGACATTCGTTTTCTGGAACAGTTCAAAGCGGTGTTTTGATTTTTGTAAACGGTAGAATATCTGCTATTTTCAACCTCTTATATCGAGCGATTTTTTCTCTGCGGGAAAACAATCGCCGATTATAAATTTATAATATATTGTTATTTAGCCAAATGGCGTTCTTATCTAAAATCATTTTAAATTAATGATTTAGACAAAATGGCATAGATAAACTTATTACCTTTGCAGCATAGAATAACAAATATTAAATTTCAAAATTATGGCTTACAAAATTGATCCGAATACATGCACTGCTTGTGGCAGTTGTATGGGAGAATGTCCGGTAGGAGCAATCTCGGAAGGAGACACCTATTCTATCAATGCTGATGAATGTGTAGATTGTGGCGCATGCTCTGACGTATGCCCTGTTGAAGCAATTCATCCGGAATAGTATATCCGATTACTGAAAAAGGAGTTGTTTTCTTTGAAAGGAAACAACTCCTTTTGGTTTTTTTGCTTTTGTCTGAACTGGGATTATTTCAATTACGAATTACGGTGCAATTCCCAAACGGCAATTTTTAATTCGCAATCTAAATATAAAGAAAGAAACAACGAAACGAATTACACACAAACAAACAAAATCGTAATTCGTAATTTGTCATTCGTAATTGACAAAATCATCGGTTGGACAATAAAACGTCATCAGCAATCGACAACTAACTATTGTCTCCTGCTTTGTATTTGCAGTTTTCCACCATGAAATGCAGGCGATTGTAGATGTTCGCTTCGGAAGTGCCGCCGTCGAAGTCTAAGGCAAGCAGGTTCATTTTGGGATAGAGCTTCTTCACTCTTTTTTCTATTCCTTTGGAAATTACATGGTTGGCAATACAGCCGAAAGGTTGCAGACTCACCGCATTGTTTACGCCGCTTTCGGCAAAACTTGCCAGCTCGGCGGGGATAAGCCAGCCCTCGCCAAAGTTGGCTGCCGGATTGATGATCTCCGCTGCCAATTTCGCATCGTGAAACATGTCGGCAAAAGGACGATAATACGGATACCGGCGGCAAATCCTGTCGAATTTGTTGGTATAGCGTGCCGTGAAACGATAGAGCAAATCGGTAACAAATGTCGGAAGCCCCGTCCGTTTGATGTGCAAATCGTTATTTATATGCTGATTGACAAAACTGTTGAAAAAGAAGTTATACATCGAAGGGGCTACCACCTCTATTTTTTGTTCGGCAAGCCAATCCAGCACGTGCTTATGACTGAACGAATTGTATTTAACATATATCTCGCCCACCACCCCAATGGCAGGAACAGCACCAACGTCGGGGTCGATCACGCCGCTGAACTCGTTGATGGCATCTTCCAACAAGGCGTACAGTCCTTTGCGGTTGTGCTTTTCGATGTAAGGAACGCAGGCGTCGATGTATTTTCTTCGCAATGTGTGGGCAGACCCTTTCACCTTTTCGCGAGCAACGGCAGGGTAGTACAGTTTGGAAATGCAGTCGGAATAAAGCAATCCGAAAAACGCCATGTCTATGGCTTTTCGCCATTTGAGCTCAAATCCGGGTTGATAATTGCTTGAATCGCTGCCGAAAGCAACCGAAATAACCGGTATGTTTTCGTATCCAGCCGTTACCAAAGCGTTTTTGATCAAAGCCAGATAGTTAGAGGCACGGCATTGTCCGCCTGTTTGTGTCATGCCGATAGCGATTTTATCCAAATCGTATTTTCCGCTTTGCAATGCTTTCAAGATACTTCCGATAACAATGGTGGCGGGATAGCAGACTTCGTTGTTAGCGTATTTCAGTCCCAATTCTGCCGACTCGGCGTCGCCGCCCGGAAGGTTGACCAGTTTGTATCCCATCAATTTAAACAGAGGAGGCAAGAGTTCTGAATAGCCTTCGGCAAAATAAGGGGCAAGAATGGTGCGGTGCTGTTCTTCTTTGGTGAAAACAGCCGTAGTTTTGAAAGGAATATCTTTCTTTAATAATTTATTTTCAAATTTAAGGCTGTCGACCACCGAACGTATCCTCAACCGCAAAGAGCCGATATTGTTGACGTCATCGATTTTCAAGATCGTGAGATTTTTTCCCTTGCGATTGAGAATATCTTTTATCTCGTCCAAAATAAAAGCATCGGGACCGCAACCAAACGATGTAAGCTGTACAAAATGAATGTTTTCGTTCGAGTTGGCAACATATTGAGCCGCCTTGAAGATACGGTTGGGATATGCCCATTGCGATACGGAATGAATTTCTTTATAAATAGAATCGCCTTTGGAATGAGCAATGTTTTCGGTGATCACGTCTATGCCCATATCGGCAATGCTGTCGGAGATTTTGTGCTGTATCAGCGGATCGATATGATAAGGACGACAGGCAAGCAAAATCACCATTCGGTTTTCGTCAGCCGCTTTTTTTACAATGGCTGACGATTGTTTTTCGACCGTCTGCATATAGTTTTTTTGAGCTTCCAACGCTTTTTCGATTGCTTTTTGGGCAACCGACGCTTTTACTCCAAGCGATTTTAAATAGTTCCGACACGATTTTTTGAGCAATTGCTCATCGTTGAACGAAACCACAGGAGAATCCAATGGAATATCATAATTTTCAAATGGCTCGATAGAACTTTTTATCACATCGGAATAGCCCGCCACAATGGGGCAGTTGTAGCTGTTGCGAGAAGAAGAATCTTCTTTTTGTTCAAAAATCACATAGGGATATAAAATTCTATCCACTTTGTTTTCGACCAAATCCATAATATGTCCGTGCATCAGTTTGGCAGGAAAACAAATGTTGTCAGCCATTAACGAACGGATTCCTTTTTCGTACAATTTATTGGCAGACGGCTTGGAAAGTACCGGCAAAAACCCGCATTCGTTGAGCAGGGCGTGCCAGAAAGGATAATTTTCGTAGATGCCCAACGCTCTCGGTATCCCGATTTTCAACGTGGCGTTTTCTTTGTTGATATTTGTCCGGTTGAACAACAGCCTGTATTTCTCCGTATGCTGATTGACGCCTTTGACAAAACTTTCCGACTTGTTGGAATATATTTTTTCGCAATTATTGCCGGAGTAAAACGTGTTTCCGTTGGCAAAATGAAATGTTTTTACGCAGCAATTGTTTTCGCAGCCCTTGCAATGGTTGAAATCGGAAGTGTATTCCTGCGAAGTAATCAGTTGCGAAACAGAAACGCCTCTGTTGTCGCAAGCGTGTTCCATGGCAAAAAGAGCAGAACCGTATGCCCCCATCAGTTCGGGAATATCGGAAAAAAAGACCTCTTTCCCCGACAGCACTTCCAACGCCCGAACCACAGAGAGGTTTTTAAACGTTCCTCCCTGCACCACAATGTGGCTGCCCAATTCTTCGATGTTTTTTATTTTTAATACTTTAAAAAGACAATTTTTTATCACCGAATACGAAAAGCCGGCGGCAATATCTTCGGTAACAGCGCCTTCTCGCATGGCTTGTTTTACTTTGGAGTTCATAAAAACGGTGCAACGTGTCCCCAGATCGCAGGGATTTTTGGCAAAACACGACATGCGGGCAAATTCTGCCACAGGATAATTCAACATATTGGCAAAACTCTCGATAAAAGAACCGCACCCCGACGAGCAGGCTTCGTTGATTTCCAACTGATTGATATTTCCGTTTTCGATGTAAATGGCTTTCATGTCCTGCCCGCCGATGTCTAAGATAAACGACACTTCGGGCGAAACTTTTTTTGCCGCCATAAAATGAGCAATGGTTTCCACCACGCCGTGATTGAGGTTAAATGCTGTTTGAAGCAGGTTTTCGCCGTATCCGGTGGCGGCACTTCCCACAATGCGAATGTCTTTCCCATGCTTTTCGGCTTCCGATTTCAGGTTTTCCAATCCTTCGAGAAAAGCGTTGAAACTGTCGCCTTTGTTTCGCAGATATTCTTGAAAAACAATCCTGCCTTTTTCGTCCAAAAGAATAATTTTGGTGGTGGTAGACCCCGAATCAACGCCGAGGTAACAGTTCAGCGTTTCCAACTCGTTCCACGAAGTGCGGGGAACAAAATGTACCACTTTGTTTTTTTGCCATTGATCAAAATTTTCTTCCGACGAAAAAAGTGCCGGCAGCCGCCCCGAAACATCGCTTTCAAAAGGGTCTTCTTTCTTGAAACGGATCAAATAAATGGCTTCGGTCAAGCGTATGGTTTGAGCCTTTTCCTCTCGATTTACCAACGCACAACCCCAAGCGGGGACTAATTCGGCATTCTCGGAGAGGATACAGTCTTCTTCTTTCAGCGACAACACCTGAATAAATGCTTTTTTCAATTCGGGCAAAAAAGCAAAAGGACCGCCGCAGAAAAAAATGGCGGGATAGATATCCGTCCCTTTGGAGAGCGAACTCACCACTTGAATAGCTACCGCATTGAATACCGAAGCGGCAATATCGTTTTTGCTGACATTTCGGCTTGCCAGATTTTGAATATCGGTTTTGGAAAACACGCCGCACCGCGAAGCGATGGGATAAATATTTTTAGCCGTTTGAGCCAATGCGTTCAGTTCTACGGTGTCTATTTCCAGCAAAGCCGCCGTTTGGTCGATAAAAGCACCTGTTCCGCCGGCACAATTTCCGTTCATGCGAATATCGGGAATTTTTCCTTCTTCAAAAAAAATCATCTTGCTGTCTTCGCCGCCAATGTCGATGAATGTATGCACTTGGGGATAGCGTTTCTCTATCAATTCGGCAGAAGCAACTACTTCCTGCACAAAGCGTGCGCCTATCTTTTCGGCGTAGCCCATGCCCACCGAGCCGGTAAGCACCACGTCCATATAACAGTCTCCGATGGTATGATACATCTTTTCATACGTATCTCGGGCTGCCTGTTTTATGTCCGTATTATGCCTCCTGTAATCGGAAAACACAATTTTTCCTTCTTTGTCTACCGCCACCAGTTTCAGTGTGGTAGAGCCTATATCTATTCCGACGTTTAATTTTGGAAGATTTTTTGTCATTGGAATTGTTTTGATTGTTCTTTATTTGTTTATGTTTTTATTTTAATGGAGGATAAAATTATTCATTAAAACCCAAACGGCACAAAACGGTAGTTACATTTTCTGCCTTACGTTGATTGATAAAATGCTGATATTCTTCTTCGTTCAACTCCAACAGCAGACAGGCAAACGGTTTGGCGATGAACGAGCAAATATTGAGCGTTACAATATTGTACAATAGATTTGCCGGTGTAACAGGGCGAATTTGTTTCTCTTCGACGGCTTTTTGCAAATCTCGTTCAAAACTTGCGTACAGCTCTTTGATGATGGGTTCGAGCATGGGACGAACCATTTTTACCCGTTCTTCGTTGGTCAAAAATTCGTTGACAATAAAAAAAGGAAGTTTGGGATTTTGTGCAATAATATCGAAATGAGCTTCTACGCCTGCTTTTATTTTTTCTTTCAACGTCAGGTCTTGGGCAATCACCGACATAAAAGAAAATATTACCTGCTGCATTTTCTTTTCAAAAACCGTTGCAAAAAGTTTGTCTTTTGAACGATAATAATAATGCAACAACGCATGATTTACTCCTGCCAATCGGGCAATATCGGTCATTCGGGTCAGCGAATAACCTTTGTTGAGAAATTCCTGTTCTGCCGCTGCCAGAATAATTTCCTCAGTGTTTTGACTGTCTTTCAATGTATCCATATCGTATATTATTTATCTTGTTTAACAATCCTGTTAAACCGTGCAAAGATATAAAAAAAACAAAAGCCAAGCCA
>JAIRTU010000124.1 GCA_031254735.1 Bacteroidales bacterium
AGGACGACAAAACTTCTGTCGAGGACGACAAAGTATTTGTAATATCTCCCGCAGGGAAAATATTATTCGACAAAAGAAAACGAACGCTCGCGTTCTCTTCTGCCGAAGGCAGCAGAGAATATCGACAGTATGTTGGATAAATATTCGCGTTCTCTAAATTGTTCATCGCCCTTAAAAATTATTTCGCAAAGGTATACTTCTTATTTTTAGCATAGATAATAATTATTTTATCTTTCGATAAAGAAAATTATACCTTATAAATTATGATTGGGGTTGCGTTCTTTTGTTTCATCAATGTCTCCTTAGTGGTAAAAAAAATTACGAATTACGAATTACGAATTACGATTTGGTTGTGCGTGCGGTTCGTTATGTTATCGTTATGTTTATACATCTTACTTATCCTCTTAATTATGAATTACGAATTACGATTTTGGTTGTGCATAATTCCTTTCGTTGTTTCTTTCTTTATATTTAGGTTGCGAATTAAAAATTGCCGTTTGGGAAGTGCACCGTAATTCGTAATTTGTAATTCGTAATTGAAAACAATCTCAGTTCAGACAAAAGGGATTATGCTTTTTTGTTTCATCATCATATTATTATTCACTATTAGTTATTAGTTATTCACTGTCTAATGCGTGTTTTATAATTAAAAATAATGTTATACCTTTGCAGTCTTTTGAATGTGTAAACAAAACTCTTTGGAAATGACGTTGAAAAATATACTTTTTACTTTATTCTTTTTGTCTGCTGTATCTGCTTACAGTCAGTTTCTTAGCAATAATCCTTATTTCCACATGCTGGCGATGAAAAGCATGACGATGAAAAATGGAAAGGTCGATTTTGTGGAGTATAAAAAAGAAAAAGGTACAAAAAAACCAATAACAAACTATTATACACTGCTGTTTTCAAAAGATATTTATTACACCTCCAACAACAAAAAGATCAACATTCATTTCTTTCGCGAGCGAGATTCTGTTTTGTATATTGTTGATGATAATGCTTCTTATCGTATTGATTACAAGAAAAAAGAAGTTGTTATAGACGAACGAAACGAAGTGATATTGATCCTGAGAAAACATTATCCGTTTGCTTATTTTTATTCCAATCAAATAGGTAGCGAACTGTTGTTGAGAGGAAGGCTGAAAGACTCTGTCTGCACCGATTTTTCCACAACAATGTCTTTTATTGAACGGAAAAATTTCACCGAGCTCTACCATCTTCAAAAGAAAAATAGAGAGAAAGATGGTTTGGATAATTATTTGCTTTGTTACGAAGATTATGAGTTTCGGAATAAAGACACGCTGCTCATTCGCTATGTTTCCAAAATACGCAATCCCAACAGATATGGCAACGGAACAATTACCGAAATTGAAACTAAACTGCTTGCTGCGTCGCTGGAAGATACGGAATATCTGAAATCGTATTATTATGATTATACGAATTTTTGCCACAACAATTTTTCTTTTTACGACAAAAGAAAATCTTTGCAGGAAAGCAATCCTGCCAAAAACAACAGGTATACTTTTTTGGCATTGGAACATGAGATGATGTCGTTGTTTTTGCAGATGAAAAACGAGCAGTCGAAATTGTTTCCCCTGAAAAAAAAGTGGGAAGAAAATACCGCATTGCGTATTTTGAATATGAATCTTATCTGTGTTCCGGCAAAGCAAATTGTTCCGAGTTACGAACTCCGAAAAGAAGAGATGCCTTTTGTTTTTGCGGAAGAGGCAATTGCACAGGAAAATGAGGAAGAAGAAGTTTCAGAAAATAAGCAGGACGCGCCTGTTTCGGCTGTCGAGACAGAAACAGCTACTTCTGACAATGTTGTTGCAGAGACTTTCAACAAAAAAGAAACGGCAAATATTCCTATCAAAGACGTGTATGTGAAGGTTTTTCTGAAAGAAGACATTTATACGAATATATTGACGTTGAAAGAAATTCAAACGCATTTGCATGATTCGGGACATATCATCACCGTATATTATGCGGTGTTGGGGTCGTTTAAAGACGCTGAGAATGCCGCGATTTTTTACGCTCGAAAAAAGAGAACGCACAATAATATCCAAAAACTCAACTTGGAAGTTTCCGGATATTATTTAGTAGGAACAGGTCCGTATAAAACAGAAGAAGAAGCTGTCGATATTGTGAAAGAAAATACAGACAGCTGGATATTACGGAAAGAATTTTATATTGCAGAACCGAAACAGTAAGCGTTTCGTAAACCAGATCACTCAACATCTACTCAAAGGCTATCCACGCCTCGACTTCGACCAACTGCAAGGCAGGAATATTCAATTTATGCTTTTTCCTGAATCCGTTCAAGGTATTGAACAGTTTGGTTGGAACGGCTTCTTTAAGGTCTTCAACCGTCAAGATACCCGATTTGCGAAGCGGGTCGATCCACACCAAAGGAATACCTCTGTCTTCAAAATCTTTGTCGGAGGCAACTGTCGGTTTCTTTTCCGGTCGCATCTGCGGAAAAAACAACACATCTTGAATAGAGGGAGAATTGGTCATAAACATCACCAAACGATCTATTCCTATTCCCATGCCGGAGGTTGGCGGCATGCCGTATTCCAACGCTTTGAGGAAATCCTGATCGATAAACATGGCTTCGTCGTCTCCTTTTTCGGACAAACGCAACTGTTCTTCAAAACGATTGCGCTGATCAATAGGATCGTTCAATTCCGAATAAGCATTCGCCAATTCTTTTCCGTTGACCATTAATTCAAACCGTTCCGTCAACTGCGGATTGGAACGATGCCGTTTGCACAAAGGCGACATCTCTATCGGATAATCAATAATGAAAGTCGGTTGAATATAGTTTTTCTCGCATTTTGCACTAAATATTTCATCTATCAGTTTGCCTTTTCCCATGGTTTCGTCGGCTTCGATATCCAAAGTTCGGCACACTTCGCGGAGTTGATGTTCATTCATTCCGCTAATATCGATTCCGGTATGTTCTTTTACCGCATCCAAAATCGTTACTCGTTTGTACGGACGTTTGAACTCGATTGTTTTATCTTCGAGCTTTACGGCTGTTGTTCCGTGAAGTTTCAACGCAATGCGTTCCATCAGTTCTTCCACCGATTCCATCTGCCAATAATAATCTTTGTAAGCAACATACACTTCCATGCAGGTAAATTCGGGATTATGTGTTCTGTCCATTCCCTCGTTGCGGAAATTGCGACTAAACTCATACACTCCGTCAAAGCCGCCGACAATCAAACGTTTTAGATATAATTCGTTTGCAATACGCAAATACAAAGGCATGTTCAGCGCATTGTGATGCGTAATAAAAGGACGTGCCGCCGCACCTCCCGGAATAGGCTGCAAAACAGGCGTCTCTACTTCCAAATATCCTTTTTCGTTGTAATATGCACGTATTTCATTGATGATTTGTGTCCGCTGTCTGAACGTCTTTTTCACTTCCGGGTTTACGATCAAATCCAGATAACGCATTCTGTACCGTTGTTCGGGGTCGGTGAAAGCGTCAAACACTTTATCATCGGTTTGTTTAACCACAGGCAGCGGACGCAACGATTTCGACAGCAGGGTAAACGATTGGATATGTATGGTAATTTCGCCCATTTGCGTAATAAAGACAAACCCTTTTACACCGATAATATCCCCCAAATCCAACTTTTTGTACACCGAATTGTATAAGGTCTTATCTTCTGTCGGGCATAAATCATCACGTTTTGCATACACTTGAATACGTCCGGTGTCGTCTTGCAGTTCATAAAAGGCAACAGCCCCCATAATACGCTGGCTCATAATACGTCCGGCAAATGAAATGTCTTGATACAAGGTGTTGTTTTGAGGAAAGTTTGTCAAAATTTCCGCTGCCGTAACATCTGTCGGATAGGCTGCCGCAGGATATGGTTGAACACCTAATTTTTCCAACTCTCTCAGCTTTTCTCTACGAATAATTTCCTGTTCGCTTAATTCTATCATGTTCTATTTTTTATTTTTTTTTGCTTCGCGATCAATCCTTTTCAACAGAAAAGGGCAGTCGCGATTTTGTTTTGTCTCTGCAACTTTGTCGGAAGCGAAACAAATGTACAACTTTTTTCAATATATCGAAACAAAACACAAAAAATTGCATGGAGCATATCGTTTGCGAAGCAGAAAATAAAAAAACGCTGCCACGCCGTTTGCCTTTCGATGAAAGAAACAGTGTTTGGGCGTAATTTTAGAGCAGCAAGTGTTTATGTCAAAAGAAATGCTATCTTTGTGCAAATTTTATAAATCGGCATTAACTAAAATAAATAAGAAAAGAGAAATGAAAAAATCAAGACTGTTAACCGTAATAGCCTCTTTTACTCTTATTTTGCAACAAAAATTGATTGCAATGAAGAAACTATTATTATTGGGTGTAATTTCTCTGTTTTTTTGTTCTTGCGGGGTTTCGTTTAAAACTTTCGTTAAATATCTTCCGGAGGTAGTTAAGACGATGAATTACACTTCAAAAGAATACAGAATGGGAAAAAAAACAGAAACATGTTACCATTACGGCAAACCATATCCTTTTGTATCAGAAGACGGATGTATTTACATTTCCTGCAAGGTAAATGACACGACACACCTGTTTCTTTACCGGACGGACGGTTCTTTGCCTACATTTGAAGAAGAAATTTACGGAAATATTAAGTTTCCTAAGACAGAGAAGAACATAAAAGTAAGAACAATATTTCCGGGCGTTACCGTGAAACAAGGACTTCGATATTATAATATAGAGTCGGATTTTTTTGATCACAAACAGTATGTTGTAAGGGTATCTTCCCTATCAAGCGACACGGTTCTTCCAAAATGTATGCCGGAAAATGATGAAAACAGATTTTATATTTCTTCAAACATTTTTCCCAAATGGAACGACGTCATGCTGTTGAGTTTTTCCGATACAAGCATTACCCTTTTCGATTCCGCCGATAGATATAATGCAACGGCGAATGTTACCCTTTTCAATTCCGCCGATGACCGATACGATGCAACGGGTTTTACTCCTGTTAAATCTGTCATGTCCTCATGTGCAGGCATTCTTGTTTATTTAACAGTGAACGGAACGGAAGAGTTATTCCTTTTTAATACACTCGATAAAGGGTATCTTTCCTTGCCGCAAAGCGAACAGTATAAAAGAGAAGAGGGTATCTCTGTCGCAAGAATATTTGAGGAAGATTATTCTTTTAGAATTATCAATGACACATTGATTCATCAACATACAAACACAATAGCCATGGGTGGTTATGATTCTATCGCCGGAGATATTTTTTATGTAAAAGATTTGTATCGTCCCACTATGGGCATGGCATTTATAACTCAATATGATTGGATTATAGACATGAGCGAAGAAGGGAAAGTATATGCAAGAAAAATAAAGGACAGACAATATGAGGAAAAACCGCAATATTATCAGGTAAACATATTTGACACCCTTTTACGCATTTCTTTGTTGCCTGTAAATGAGACAAAATACCGGCTTTTTTCTATTATAGATTCGGTAAATGGGGAAAAGATAACCATGGAGAATATTTGTCAAATGAAGGCATTGCTAAACAAAGAACATGGATTTACAGATAATGCAATCGTTGTCTTGCCTCCTCGCAACACAATACTTTTGGAAGATTAAAATGAAAATAAACGGCAGATACTTCATCTTACTCTCCTGTTTCGTTTTGACAGTCCTTTTTTGCTGTCTGAACAATGCTTTCTTGGCGATGTGGACAAAAGTAATGCTGGAAATACATATAACTGATTAAGATTCATATCTTTGCATTATTTTTTGGAAATGAGTAAAAAAAATGTATTTTCTGTGGGTGCAAAATTACGAAGAAAAATGGTTTTGCACGGGGCAAACAACGCTACAAATGTTACACTTGTGGTCGTCAATTTATAGCAAGAAATCAGGTTTCCAACGAGGAACTCTGGCAGTTGTATTCGAGTGGCAAACAAACATATTTGCAGTTGGCAGAACACATTGGCTGTTCAACAAAAACCATTCAACGCAAGTTAGATAAAGTATTGATAAGCAAACGTAAAGAGTTTTCCTGCAAAGCGGTTGTGATAATGGACACGACATATTTTGGTCGAGGTTGGGGCGTGATGGTGTTTAAGAATGCCCTTGACGGTGCGATTTTATTTAAGCAGTATGTCCGT
>JAIRTU010000145.1 GCA_031254735.1 Bacteroidales bacterium
AAGTAAAAACACAGAATACCGAACTGCAAACCGAATTGGATCAGCTGATTCGGGAGTACGACGATATTAAAAAAGAGTACGGCGACCTCAACATGCAGCTGTCGGAAAAAGACAGTTCCATTCTTGCCCAAGCGGAAGAAATAAGAGGGTTGATTGCTTCGCAGGCAGATTATCGCAGGATAAAAAAGAAATTGGAATTGCTGCAAGACCAAAGCAAAGAATATGTCCGCATGTTGGATTCTTTGTATATTGTCAATCAGCAGCTGACCGAAGAAAATGTTGAGATAAAACAACAGGTTACTCGTCTGTCGGAAGAGAAACATACACTTACGCAAGAAAAAGAGACTTTGGAAGAAAAAGTAACTACCGCAGCCAAAATGAAAGCATATAACATCGCTTTCAGAGGAGTAAACCTGAAAAGCGGCGGCAAAAAAGAAGAAGAAACCAACAAAGCAAGACGTGTGAAAAAACTCAAAGTAAACTTTACATTGGGCGAAAATTCATTAGCATCCTTGGGCGAGATGATCCTTTATGCCAGAATATCGCTTCCCGACGGACGTGTTTTGGTGTTGGGAAAAGGCGATGGATACAGCTTCACAAACGATGGAAAACAATTGCAGTATACCATAAAATCTACCATTCAATACGAGCAAAAAGCAAAATCGGTAGAAATGGTTTGGAATCTCAGAACCGGTGATGTTGCCGTTGCAGGAGAATATACGGTACAATTGTTTACCGAAACCGATTATCTCGGACAGGCAAAATTGATTTTGGAATAATATAAAAGGTATAACATACATTAAACAATAAAAATATATTTATTATGGCAGTAGAAATTACAGACAGCAATTGGGAATCGTTGGTCAGCGGTGATAAACCGGTAGTTATGGATTTTTGGGCAGAATGGTGCGGACCATGCAGAATGATTTCGCCGATAGTGGAAGAAGTGGCTCAGGAATATCAGGATAAAGTAGTGGTGGGTAAAATAAATATTGATGATAATGCCAATATTACACAACAGTTTGGCATTCGCAATATTCCTACTCTGCTGTTTTTCAAAGGCGGCGAGTTGGCAGATAAGCATGTGGGCGCTATCCGCAAAGCCGAATTGACCGAGAAAATAAATAATTTATTGTAAAATAATAATTGTTCGGACACAAAGAGACGGAGAGTGGCTATTCTTCGTTTTTTTGTATCTGGAAAAAATACCGTATACTTATGAAAAATTATGTTTCCCGCTTCTTATTGTTGATTTTCGCAACAGGATTTTTTTCGTTTCACAATCAGGCGACAGCTCAAATAGAAGAACCTGTAAAATGGTCGTTTGCAGCTAAAGCACAGCGTGATAATGTCGTTGTTTTGACCATCACCGCTCAGATAGACAAAGGTTGGCATTTGTATTCTCAATACAACACGTTGGGAATTACGCAGGCAACGGTTTTTACCTACGAAAAATCGAGTAACTATAAATTGACAGGAAAAACAACCGAACCCAAATACGTGGAAATTACCGACGATTTTGGCACTGACCGTTATTTTGAGAACTCTCCGGTTGTTTTTACGCAGAAAATAGAAGTCCTCACCGAAGAAGATTTTGTGATAACGGGAGAAGTTTCCGCTCAGGCTTGTATCGAAGGGAAATGTATACTTGTGGGTACCGATTTTGAAATTCCGGTAAAAGGAGTAAAGCAAAAAAAGGAAACAGAACAGCCTGCCGTACCGGAAACAAACACCGAGACAGCAGATAATTCAAGCGACCCAAGCGCTGTTGCGGCAACGGAGACAACAACCGTTGATACGTTGCCGACAGAAGAGACCAAAGATGTAATTGTTCAAAATGAAAAAGAAGAAGAAACAACGCAAAGCAAATCTGTTTGGTTGATCTTTTTTGTTTCTTTGGGTGCGGGCTTGCTGGCGTTGGTTACGCCTTGTGTCTTCCCGATGATTCCCATGACCATTTCTTTCTTTATGAAAGGCAATTCTTCCCGAAAAAAAGGGTTGAAGCAGGCATTCTTTTTCGGCGGGTCGATTATTTTCATTTTCACCGTATTGGGATTGTTGCTCACCTTGCTGTTGGGCAAAGACGCCATGTATATCATTTCTACTCATTGGCTTCCCAACATAATTTTCTTTGTTATCTTCATGGTGTTTGCGTTTTCGTTTTTCGGGCTTTTCGAGATTACGCTTCCATCGTCATGGATCAACAAATCGGATCAACAATCGGATAAGGGCGGATATTTAGGTTCGTTTTTCATTGCGTTGACAACTGTTTTGGTTTCTTTTTCGTGTACGGGTCCCATTTTGGGTGCTGCCCTGATAGGCATGACGTCGGGTTCGAGCGACAGCATTGTATTTACTGTCTCTATGCTTGGTTTTGCCTTGGGTTTTGCTTTGCCTTTTACGCTCTTTGCAATATTTCCTCAAATGCTCAAAAAGATGCATTCGGGCAGTTGGCTCAATACGGTGAAAATCGTATTCGGATTTTTAGAGATTGCCTTGGGATTGAAATTTTTATCCATGGCAGATTTAAGTGCCAATTGGGGCATATTAGACAGAGAAACTTATTTGGCATTGTGGATAGTAACTTTTTCGTTGTTGGGATTTTATTTATTGGGAAAATTGAAATTCAAAGGCGATTCGGAGGTGAAGCAGGTTACGGTTCCCCGCCTGTTTTTGGCGTTGGCGACATTTTCGTTTGTGGTATATATGATACCCGGACTGTGGGGCGCTCCGTTGCGAGCTGTTTCGGGATTTATCCCGCCTTCAACCACGCAAGATTTCGATTTGGAAAGAATGATTGCAGAAAACAAAACGGCGGCAACGCCTTTGCTCGACAGCCGGTTGCCCGCCGACAGAAAATACGCCGACCAACTGCATTACCCCACAGGATTTGACGGCTTTTTCGACCTTGAAGAAGCAAAAGCCTACGCCAAGAAAGTCAACAAACCTGTTTTTATCGATTTCACCGGGAAAACATGTGCCAATTGTCGAGAAATGGAATATTATGTCTGGACAGACCCGCAAGTGAAGAAAATGTTGACGGAAGATTATGTAATGGTTGCCCTTTATGCCGATGCCAATTTTATAAAATTAGCAGAAGAAGATTGGGTGCAAAGCAAAGAGGGAAAGACCATTAAAACACTCGGCAAGAAAAATCATAATTTCCAAATGGAACATTTTAATGTAAATGCACAACCGTTCTATGTGTTGATAGACGCAGACGGAAACAGGCTGGCAAAGCCCAAAGCCTACGATAGAAATGCCCAAAATTTTGTCGATTTTCTGCAAGAGGGACTTTCCAAGTTTAAAGAGAAACAATAATTTATGGCAAAACAGGAAATAAAAACACAGATTTCCATCAAAAACCGAAAAGCAGAATTTGAATATTTCCTGCAAACCAAATACACTGCGGGAATAGTCCTGACAGGAACAGAGATAAAATCCATACGAGCAGGAAAAGCAAGTTTTTCGGATACTTTTTGCAGTTTTGTCAATAATGAACTGTGGGTACACAATCTGCATATCAGCGAATATACGGCAGGAAGTTACAACAATCACGAACCCAAAAGAGACCGCAAACTCTTGTTGACCAAACGCGAATTGCGAAAGATACTGTCCAAACTCAACGAAAGAGGCACAACCATTATTCCGACCCTGCTCTTTGTGGACGAACGCGGATATGCCAAACTCGAAATCGCCCTCGCCAAAGGAAAGAAAATGTACGA
>JAIRTU010000156.1 GCA_031254735.1 Bacteroidales bacterium
GTATACCTGCATGGAATCTCCCGACAAAGTCCGCATTACCCAAAGCAGCATTACCGTCATGCGATAAAATAACAATAAAATCATTGTTAAATGTATTTGACAATAAAAACATTGTTGAATGCGTTTAGCAATAAAAACATTGTTGAATGCGTTTGACAATAAAAACATTGTTGAATATAAAATAAATAAAAAATGAAGACAGCATGGAAAGACCCGAAAACAAATATCGGAGGTGTCGCAAGAGGAGAGTATTATTATCCGAGAACATCAATTATAGAGGAAATATGGAGAGTGTTGGAGAAAGGAAATTCTGTTTTGATTGCAGCGCCTCGCAGAGTTGGGAAAACATCCATTATGCAATATCTGAACGAAAACCCGAAAGATGAGTATGAAACAGTTTTCAGCAATATACAGGGAATAGATTCTGCCGATGAATTATATCGGCGTATTTTCGATTTGATATTCAGCCGTTTAAAAAGGAGAAAAAAGATTTTTAAACAAATAATGATTTATTTAAAAACGAGAAATATTACGGAAGTTGATATAAAAGGTAAAATAAAAATGGAAAAAGCAGCAATTGATTTTGAAATGGAGTTAGGTAAACTTATTCACGAAATAGATACTTCAAAAAAAATAAAGATCATTTTATTGCTGGACGAATTGCCGGAAGTGTTATTCAGATTGCATAAAGCAGGTAAAACTGATGAAGCCATTTCTGTTTTGAAAAATATGCGGGAATGGCGGCAAAATTCGAGAAATAGAAATATTTTATTTGTGTTTGCCGGTTCGGTTGGGATTCATTATGTTACTAACATAATCGACAGGAGATCGGCGGTTTTGAATGATTTATCGGAAATTGATTGTCCGCCATTGGAAAAAGATGAATTTCCTGCCTATATCCAATGGGCGACCGATAAGTCTACCGTTCAATACAGTGAGGATTTAATACATTATTTGGCGGGAAAAATACAATATTTTGTGCCTTATTTTATCAACTTGATGCTTGACGAAATAAATATCACGGCAAGAAAGAGCAATCAACCATCTATTAATCGATCTATTATAGATACTTCTTTTGAAAAGATTTCCCAAGGAAATCAATATTTTTCCGATTGGGAAGCACGTTTGAGAGATTATATGCAAGAAAGCGACTATGCGTTTTGTAACGAATTGTTGACCTATTTGGCGCATAAAGAGGATTTAACCCTTGAAATTATTTACGACAAAGCCGTCAAGCACGGAATAACAGATAGTTATATGAGTCAGATAGACAACTTGAAAAAAGATGGATATATTGCGGAAAAAGACGGAAGGTTTTCTTTTGTCTCTCCATTTTTAAAAGCATATTGGAAACACGCAAACCCCGTATATCATGGATAATAAGACATACAACAATTATATGAAGACTTCTCCTGTTTATCAGTTTGCCAACAATGATGACGATGCTGTTGTGAAAAATTTTATTGTTAGGCAAGTTGAATTTCAGACAATTATAAGCAGGTTGAAAGATAAATCGAATAAAGATTCGTTGCAACACGAACTCATTTTGGGCAGAAGAGGCAGTGGAAAATCAACATTGCTGAAACGAATTGAAGTCGAAATAAGGAAAACGCCGGCACTTGAAAAAAAATATATTCCTGTTAATCCGGCAGAAGAACAAGCCGGCATATATCGTCTTTTCGATCTGTGGGAACAGGTTTTGAATGAACTTTCAAGTTATCTGAAACAAGAAATAAATGTAAAAGATTTTTTTGAATTTTCGAGTGAACAGGAATATGCGAGATATTTATACGAAATCATTCATCAAATAAGTACAACACACAAAAAGAAAATTGTACTGTTGTTGGATAATTTTGATCGGATTGTTGAAAATTTTACAGACGATGGACATCTGTTGCGCGAAATATTAATCAATTACAACGACGTCGCATTGATTACGGCAAGTACACGCATGGATGAACATTTTTGGCGTTATGATAAACCTTTTTATGAGTTTTTCAGAAAACACCGCTTGGAAACATTGAGCAAAAAAGAAACGATTGAACTTCTTGAATCTTGGAGTGTTTCTCTAAACGTTCCTCAAATAAAGAAATTTATCGAAAAATATCCCGGAAAAGTAGAAAATATCCGTCTGCTCACCGATGGACTTCCTCGAACCATGCGGTTTTTTATGGAAATTATTCTTCACAACGAAAAAACCGTAGATGTGGATTTCTTGAAAAAAATAATGGACGAAGCTACGCCTCAATATCAGGAACGCCTCAATTATCTTACGCCTCAACTGCGGAAAATAGTTTTGGAAATGGCATTTCTTTGGGAAGCATGTTCTACAAAACAGTTGGTGGAAAAATGCAAAATGGAAAGCAAACTCATCTCGGCAAATCTGAAAATATTAGCCGACAAAGGAATTATTGATACCATTTCTACAAACAAAAGAAATAATTTATACCGTATTTCCGAACGGTTTTTCAATATGTGGTTGATTGTTACACAGGGCAATCCCGAACAAAAACGAAAAGTACGATGGTTGAGCGTTTTTCTGGAAAATTGGTACAATGCAAACGAGTTGCAAGAACTTGCAAAAACGCATATCGACAACCTGAAACAGAAAAAATTAAAAGGAGAAGAAGCTCTTCTTTTATCCAAAGGATTTTGTCAGAGTCGCTTTATACCAACAGCTGTTCGAGATCAAATTATTGAATTGACCAAACAGCAAATAGATTTAAATGAAGACCAAATTGTCGGACTGCCCGAAAGTATAGCACAGATAATAAATAAAATAGATGATTGTATCCATTCAAAAAACTTTAAAAAATCGCATGAACTAATTGATTCTATAGAAAATGAATCTGACGGATTTAAAGAATTTGCAAAAGGCTATATTTATGGAATGCAAGAAAAATACAAAGAAGTCGAAAAATATTATTTGTTGGCGATAAAAAAAGGAGAGAATGAGGCGTTGAACAATTTAGCCTCATTATACGCAGACCAAGAAAAATACAAAGAAGCTGAAAAATATTATTTGTTGGCGATAGAGAAAGGAAATAATAAAGCATTATTCAATTTAGCCTCACTATACAAAGACCAAGAAAAATACAAAGAAGCTGAAAAATATTATTTGTTGGCGATAGAAGAAGGAGATAATAAAGCACTAAACAATTTAGCCCTATTATACCGGAAGCAAGAAAAACACAAAGAAGCCGAAAAATATTACTTATTGGCAATAGAAAAAGATGTTCATGAGGCATTAAACAATTTAGCCTCATTGTACGCAGACCAAGAAAAATATAAAGAAGCTGAAAAATATTACTTATTGGCGATAAAGGAAGGTGTTCATGAAGCATTGTGGAATCTCACTTCCATGTATTATCTCAACAATCAACATAAAGAAAAAGCCGGAGAATATATTCAAAAGATCAATGAAGAACATCCTTTTTTATTGTTGGAAGAAATTTGGTGCGGTATATTTAATGATGTGGAAAACAGAATTTTTGCCGCATTAAGAAAAGAAGACGGTGGATACCAAGCTGAATTTATAACTCGCTTATTGGTTCATAATCAAAATACGTTGGTGTATAAAGCGTTTACGAATCCTGAGTTTGGGCAAAAATTACAGGATAAATACAAAGTATTGTATTATGCCTGTTTAATTTTAAACTATAAGCATAAAGAAGAAAGTAATTTGTTGCTTAAAATTCCGCCGGAATTGGAGACTCCTCTCAATGATGTATTGGAAACAATCGCTTCTTTGAAAGAATTTTACAGGAAATAACATTGAAAAAGCCCCTAACTTTCGTTAAGGGCTTTGGGTTTGTGTTTTTTTAAATAAAAGTTAACTATTCAGCCAAACGTTTGTATTGATTGTATCTCCATTCGGCGTTTTCCTGTGTTGCTTTAAAGAGTTCTTTTGCTTCGTCGGGGAATGTTTTCACCAGAGAAGAATAACGAACTTCGTGCATCAGAAAATCTTGGAATTTTGTCCAATCGGGTTCTTTGCTGTCTAAAACAAACGGATTTTGGTCAGTCCCTTCCAACGCCGGATTGTATCTCCACAAATGCCAATAACCGCTTTCCACCGCCATTTTTTCTTCTGTCTGTGTGCGTGTCATACCTGTTTTGATACCGTGGTTGATACAGGGTGCGTAGCAAATAACAATAGAAGGTCCATTGTACGCTTCCGCCTCTTTGATCGCTTTGAAATATTGTGCTTGACTTGCTCCCATAGCCACCTGTGCCACGTAAACATAACCATACGATTTGGCGATCATGCCTAAATCTTTTTTACGGATTTTCTTTCCGGAAGTGGCAAATTTGGCAACCGCACCGGCAGGAGTAGATTTCGACGACTGTCCGCCTGTGTTGGAATACACTTCGGTATCCAATACCAATACATTTACATTTTCTCCCGAAGCCAATACGTGATCCAATCCGCCGAAACCAATGTCATACGCCCAACCGTCGCCGCCGATTATCCATTGCGATTTCTTTACAAAATACTGCTTTAACTCTAAAAGTTCTTTGCATAAAGTACAAGCGGGACAATTGCAAGTTGTTTCGCCTGCTGCCTTTTGTGCTTTTACCTGTTGAAGTTTGTCGGCGTATTCAGCACCTGCCTTTTCAAGAAATGCTATCGCTTCATCAATAGACATAATTCCCCATTGAAGTGCAGCAATGTATTCGTCAGCGGCTTTTTTGCCTGATGCACCGCCGTCGTTCATATTGTTGAGCCATGTTTGGGCAGCATCTTTAATCTTTTGATGTGTCCATTCAATTGCCATCAATGCGTTTGTTTTTTCTACAACGCGGTCTCGCATTTGACGAGTGGCGGTTGCCATACCCAAACCATATTCTGCATTGTCTTCAAACAAAGAGTTAGCCCAAGCCGGTCCGAAGCCCGATTTATAATTCTTGCAATAAGGCGTTGCCGGTGCAGAACCTCCATAAATGGAAGAACAGCCTGTTGCATTGGCAATCATCATCTGCTCGCCAAACAGCTGTGTAATGGTTTTGATATAAGGCGTTTCGCCACAGCCCGCACAAGCACCCGAAAACTCAAACAAAGGTTGTGCAAACTGACTGTTCTTAACATTTGCCGTTTTGTCGATCAGGTGGTCTTTGTACGAAACTTTTTTCTCCATATAATTCCAACGATCAGCCTCTGCCAATTGCGTTTCGAGCGGTTTCATCTCTAAGGCTTTTGTTTTTGCGGGACATACATCGGCACAGTTGCCGCAACCTGTACAATCCAACACCGACACCTGTATTTTAAATTCCAAACCTGCAAAATCTTTTCCGACAGCTTTTAATGTCGTGGTGTTTGCAGGAGCATTTTTCATCTCGTTTTCGTCCAACAAAAACGGACGAATGGCAGCGTGAGGACACACCAACGAACATTGATTGCATTGAATACAGTTTTCGGAAACCCATTGAGGAACATTTACCGCCACTCCGCGTTTTTCGTAAGCAGTTGTCCCTGCGGGGAAAGTGCCGTCTTCATAACCGTTGAAAGCACTCACGGGAAGATCGTTTCCTTTTTGTGCCAACATCGGCTCAACAATATTTTTGATAAATGCGGGAATATCGCGATTGTCTGTTTCCTGTTTCAGTTCGATGTTTGCCCACGCTGCCGGAATGTCTACTTTGGTAACATTCGCACCGGCATCTACGGCGTCGTAATTCATCTTGACAATCTGTTCTCCTTTGCGTCCGTACGATTTCTCGATGGCTTTTTTCATTTCTTTCACGGCCAACTCGTAAGGAATTACTTCGGATATTTTGAAAAATGCCGATTGTAAAATGGTGTTGGTACGATTGCCCAAACCAATTTTTGCAGCAATGGCAGTCGCATCGATAATATACATATTAATATTATTTACTGCCAAATATTTTTTCACATGATCGGGAAGTTGATTTTTTGTACCTTCTACATCCCAAATGGAATTATACAGGAAAGTACCGCCTTTTTTCAATCCTTTCAGACAGTCGTATTTATGAATATACGCCGGCACATGAACCGCCACAAAATCGGGAGTGTTCACCAGATAAGGTGCAGGAATAGGATAATCGCCAAACCGCAAATGCGAACAGGTATATCCGCCCGATTTCTTACTGTCGTAATCGAAATAGGCTTGACAATATTTATCGGTGGTTTCACCAATAATTTTGATGGAATTTTTGTTTGCACCAACCGTTCCGTCTGCTCCCAAACCGTAAAATTTAGCCTCAAATGTTCCTTTGGGAAGAACAACAATTTCGGGAAGCATCGGAAGCGATTTGTTGGTAACATCATCTACAATTCCGATAGTAAATTGATTTTTAGGTTTTTGAGCTGAAAGATTGTCAAACACCGCCATTATTTGAGAAGGCGTTGTATCTTTGGAAGACAATCCGTAACGTCCGCCGATAATCATTGGTCGTCTGTCGGGGGTTTGAGCAAATGCCTCTACCACATCTAAATACAATGGGTCGCCGTTAGCGCCCAATTCTTTTGTTCTGTCTAATACACAAATACGTTGTGCCGTTTTGGGAAGAACGTCCATCATGTATTTCACCGAAAACGGACGATACAGATGTACGCTTATCAAGCCTGTTTTTTTACCCTCGCTGTTGAGTTTGTCAATAACGGTTTTGATTGTTTCGGTTACAGAACCCATTGCCACAATCACATCTGTTGCGTCTGCCGCACCGTAATAGGTAAACGGTGCATATTGACGACCTGTAATTTTGCTCATTTCTTTCATGTAATCAGCCACAATGTCGGGGATTGCATCATAGAATTTGTTTTGTGCCTCGCGTGTCTGGAAATAAATATCTGGATTTTGAGCCGTTCCTCGTGTAACGGAATGTTCGGGGTTTAAAGCATTGTCGCGATATGCTTTTAATGCTTTTCGATCGATCAATTTTGCCACTTGGTCTTGATTGGTCGATTCTACTTTCTGTATTTCGTGCGAAGTACGGAATCCGTCAAAAAAGTGCAAGAAAGGCACTCTTGTTTTGATAGCCGCCAAATGAGCCACCGGAGCGATGTCCATAATTTCCTGTACCGAACCTGTTGCCAACATCGCAAAACCCGTTTGGCGGGTACTCATCACATCGGAATGATCGCCGAAAATAGAAAGAGCCTGTGCCGCCAAAGCACGCGCCGACACATGAAAAACGCCCGGAAGCAATTCTCCCGCAATTTTGTACATATTGGGAATCATCAACAATAATCCCTGAGACGCCGTAAAAGTGGAGGTTAACGCTCCTGCCTGCAACGAACCGTGAACAGCACCTGCCGCACCCGCCTCCGACTGCATTTCTACTACTTTAACCGTTTCTCCGAAAATGTTTTTCCGACCAAAAGCCGACCATTCGTCCACATATTCTGCCATTGTAGAAGACGGCGTAATGGGATAAATGGCTGCCACTTCGCTGAACATGTATGCAACATGGGCTGCCGCTTGGTTTCCATCGCATGTCATAAATTTTTTCTCTGCCATAAATATTTGATATTAAATGTTATGTATTTTTTGTTCCAAACAAGATTTGTTAATCTGCAAAGATACCATTTTATTTTTAAATGCAAGCATAACGGTGAAATACAATGCCGCCGGTGCGATCAATTAGTTTTTTTGAAAATTGAAAGTGATTATCACCTGTTTGCAAGTGCAGGTCTTGCCTCTGATTTCGACCAAAAAAACGGCTCATAAGATTACAGAAACAGTTACATGTAAAGATATTGAAGTTGTTCAAATCAAAACTTCGGTTTCAGACAAACAAAAAGATGTTCTTACCGCCGATTTTGAGATGAAAATTCATCGGCAGGAAGAAAGTTTTTTGGCGTTTTTTTTGCGGCGAAAAATAAAAATTTGTTTTTGCTTGCAGATAAGCATAAATTTATGTATCTTTGCCGAAAATTAAAATAGCTTGTTATGGAACTTGTTCAACCTTGGCATATTTGGCTGATAGTAGCCGTTGCGTTTTTTGTTGTGGAAATTTTTTCCAACACGTTTGTGTTTCTGTGTTTTTCTTTGGGCTGCCTGTTTTCGAGCATTTGTGCGTATCTTGGCATGGGATTGAGTGTACAGATATTGGTTTTCAGTATTATTACATTCCTCTCGTTTTTCACGGTTCGCCCATTGATGAAAAAATATGTATTCCGAAAAGACGATAGCATAAAAACAAATACCGATGCCCTGGTCGGCAAAACGGGAAGAGTAACCGAAACTATCGACTATTCAAAAAACACAGGAAGAGTTTTCGTGTATGGAGACGATTGGAAAGCTATCTGTGAAGACGATACGGTGATTGCCGAAAATGAACCTGTAGAAGTTACAAAAGTAGACAGCACTACTTTAATTGTTAAACCATTAAAATAAAAAGGAGGATTCTTTATGATGTATGTACTTATTACCATTGCCTTATTGGCAATCTTATTCACTTCGTATGGTAT
Source organism: Bacteroidales bacterium (assembly GCA_031254735.1). The sequence goes on from JAIRTU010000156.1 coordinate 8,435, forward strand.
TCGGATTGTGCAACAGTCGGAAACCGTTATTATTGAACGTCTG
>JAIRTU010000177.1 GCA_031254735.1 Bacteroidales bacterium
ATGTATTTGTTTTAAAAAATATTGGTCGTGCGAAACAACAATCAGTGTGCCTTGATACTCGTCAATGGCTTCTGTAAGTATTTCAACATTCTGAATATCAATATTATTTGTAGGTTCGTCCAGAAAAATAATATCGGGCGACTGCGTTGTAACAGTCAGGCAGCAAAGCAGCAAACGCATTTTTTCGCCGCCACTCAAAACGGCACACGGTTTATTCCAAACGTCTTTTGAAAACAAAAAACGATTGAGGCGAGTTTTGATTTCCGATTCTTGCAATGCGGAATTGTTGAACGCTTGCGTTTGCTCGTAAACGTTTAAACGACTGCTGATTAAAGAATATTCTTGGTCAATGTAAAGAATTTTGTTGTCGGCACGAAAAAGACTGCCGCAAGTCGGTTCTCTCTCCCCCGAAATCAGCCGGATCAAAGTAGTTTTTCCTGTGCCGTTTTCGCCTTTTATGGCGATTCTTTCGCCGCTGACAATCTGAAAATCAAGCGGATTTTCCCACAATAAATTTTCATGGTAAGCATAATTTATTCCTTTTGCCGCAACCAAAATTTTCCCTTTGTGCAGCGTAGAACCGTCAAATCCGAATTTCATTTTGTCGCGATCGGGAATTTCTTTGCGTAAGCAGCCAAGTTCCTGTTCAATAGCATTGATTTTCCGGGTATGAACGCCTTTCATTTTAGCGGTTGTATTTTCCGCATTATTTTTTCGACCACCTGCCAAAATAGCGGGAATATTACTTTTTTTAAGATTTTTCTTTCCGTGAGATTCTCTTTTTTGTTGCCTTTCCAAAGTCTCTCGTTCTGTTGCTTTTGCTTTCCGAAGCGATTTTTGTGTTTCTTCCAAATGGTTGACCAAAGCGGCATTTTCAAGATTTTTTTGTTCTTTGTAAAAATCATAATTTCCTCCGTAAATCTTGATTTCGTGCCTGTTCAACTCGCACATTTTGTCTAAAATATTCAATAAATTCCGATCGTGGCTCACTGCAACAAGCGAACAGGAAGTTTCCTGTATAAATTGGTAAAGTATATTTCTCGCCCGAAAATCCAAATGATTGGTTGGTTCGTCAAGTAACACAATATCAGGATTATGAATGTTTATTCCTGCAAGAAAAACCTTTGTTTTTTGTCCGCCGCTCAACATTCGCATTTCAAGATTTAAATCTAAGTCGTCTAATTGCCAATAAGATAACGCATCTTTGCAGCGTTCTTCCATCGTCCAATCATCATTCAATGCCGATAAATTTTCTTCCGTAACATTGCCCGACAAAATTCCGGACAAAGCAATCAGCCTTTCGGAAATGCCAATAGCTTGTGCCACAGTCAGATTGTCGAATTGCCCGACAATTTGAGGAACATAATACGGTGTTGAAGTTCTGCTGATATTACCTGCCGAGGGCGGGATTTGTCCTGCAATGATTTTCAACAAAGTAGATTTCCCGACTCCGTTATTGCCGATGACGGCGATTTTTTCTTTTGGATTGAGCGACAGGTTTATATTGTCGAACAACAATTCTTTGTCTATATGTATATAACTGATATTGTGTAAAATAAACATAATTTCTTTCTTTTTGTTAAGGAAACAAATAAAGATGCGAAATATCTCGCACCCTCAACCGACTGTCTTTGAAAGAAATTATATTTTCATCTTGAATAATTTTTAAATGAAGTGCAAAGATACAATATTTTTTTTGACAGAAAAAAACATTGATGAATAAAAATCGAAAGTCAATCAAAAAAACGAAAAAATGCTTGCATATATCCAAAAAATGTGCTATCTTTGTAAGATCGGTATGCGTGTTTTTGCAAAGTAACGGCGAAAATCGGGCGTAGCCGACACGTGGAACTTCTTACGGAGTTCAGTGTTTACTCGAAGAATGCTAATCCTGCGCGGCAGCCGAAGACTGACCGAACATTACGCTTTGTCGTGTCGGGGGAAGTCCGACAGGACTTCAATTTGGATAACCCCTTGCAAGGCGAAGCCGTAGCTCGGGGTAAAGAATGTAACACCTCAACCGGAACTCCGTAGGAGTTCAATGTTGCTTGAAGAATGCTAATCCTGTGCGGCAGCCGGAGGCTGCCCGGATAATCCGGCTAAGGCAGAGCTAAGCCGAACATTACACTTTGTCGTGTCGGGCGAGCGGCATTAACAATTAACCGGTAACAATTATTTTTTGACCTGCCTTTTCAAGGCGAAAAAAGGTTGTAGTGTCCGTTGAACCCAAGGCTTCGCCGTTGGGCTGAATTAAAGCGGACTTTCAGTCCTCAATGTCCGGATGTCGTAATCCGTGATTTCTTTTTACCGCAAAGGACACAAAGGCGGCACAAAGTACACAAGGACGCTCTTTTGAAACGCCGGAACACAATCATAAAAATCATATAAATCAAAGGTTGGGAAATGGCATTATTATTCACTATTCGTTATTCGTTATTCACTATTTTTGCGGAAAATTATTTGCCATAAAACGGATAAATTGCTTCATTTTGTGCATATTACGGCATCGCTTGTTGTTTTGTCCTCACTTTTTCGGTTCGACAATATAAAATTCCTGTCGCAGTATCCAGCTGTCTGCATTGTCTTTTGCTGCATTTCGGACTTCTTCTTCGCTTTTGTATGGACCTATCCCTATTATATGGTATCCCGAAACATCTAATCCGAGTTTTTGGATATTGTTGTGCGTTTTCTTTTTCCGTGAATAAAAAGTTGCGGCATTTTTTGCGTCTTTAAAAGACCCCAACACAACATAATACACTATTGTAGTATGCTTGGAATCAAGCAAATGTCTGTGAATTTCTCTCAACGTTAATGTATCCGTATTGACGTCTTCCATCAAAAAGACTTCCGCATGTATGTCTTCGATAAGAATACTCGCCGACGTCATTTCCGAAACAATATTTTCTGTCATTTCTTTTTCGGTGAAAGATTTTGCAACGGCATTATCAATCGCGGCTGTTTCGGGTTCGACGCTTGCAGCAAGCGTATCTTGTTTATTTTCTGAAACTTCCACTTCGGGAAATTCTTCCGCAGAAACATTTTCCGGCATTCTTTCCGAAACAATATTTTCTGTCATTTCTTTTTCGGCGAAAGGTTTTGCAACGGCATTATCAAACGCGGCTGTTTCGGGTTCGACACTTGCAACAAGCGTATCTAATTCATTTTCTGAAACTTTCGTTTCGGGAAATTCTTCCGCGGTTATCCATTCCGCCAACGCATGAGGCATCTCTTTTTCCATAATTTCACAATTCGGGAAAATAGGCTTTGTCGGAAGATATGTAAGGTTCATATTCAAGACACGCAATGCGGTATTTTTTTCCAACTCTTTTTGAATGGGAGGCAATTTCGACTGTTCGTCTTTTATCTGCAAAAACAGCGACATCATCTCGTGTTCCAATGCCAAGAGGGCATATTTATTGTTTGGAGTGCGATTATCTTCCACCAAGGGCTTTCTTTTATCGTAAAAGTAAAAATCATCGTGGCAAAAATTCGTATAATCATAATAATACGGCTTCAGATATTCCGTATCGCCCAACATTACAGAAAGCAATCTTGTTTCGATTTCGGTAACCGTTCCGTTGTTGTATCTGTTGGGATTGCGTATTTTGGAAACATAGCGAATCAGAAGCGTATCCTTGTTCCGAAACTCATAATCTTCGTAGCAAAACAAATGATTGTCCAAAACATCTCCCTCTTGGAATGTTTTTTGAATATTGTATATCTCGGTGAAATTTTTCTGTTCAATAAAAGACATGGTTGTTGAAAAATCGGTGCAGACCGAATCTTTCAGCTTTCCTCTCAACAACAGTTCGCTGCTTATTTGGTTGGAGTAAAAATAAGCAAACGGATAGTACTTTCTAAGCATCAATATTACTTCGTCCCGTTCGTCTATAACAACCTCTTTCTTCTTGTAATCAATAAAATAAGAGCCGTGTTCGTCTACAATGTACAAAACGGAATCTCGCTCGTGAAAGAAATGAAGATTGATTTTTTTGTTTTGGACGGTATAATAAATATCTTTTGAAAATATTAAGGTATAATAGTTTGTTGTCGGATTTCTTGAGCCTTTTTCTTTTTTATATTCCACAAAATCGATCTTTCCGTTTTTCAACTTCATGCTTTTGACTGCCAGCATCCGAAATTGCGGATTGTCGCTGAGAGATTGACCGAAAGCACACGCAACAGGCAAAAAGAGCAAAGCAAAAAGTATATTTTTCATCATCATTTCCAAAAGATTTTTTTATACATTCTAAACATACAAAGATATAATTTATTTGTTTTGTTTGAACAAAAAAGAATTAACAAATTTAGTTTATATGAATTATTTTTATTCGGGGAAAAACCGATAATGTTTTCAAGAATCTCGTCCCTTTGAATAAACGCATTAAAATATTGATAATCAAAAATAAAAGTTGCATCAAAGACACAAAATACTTTTCCGCTTGTTCAAGAAATGAATATTGCCGAAAAATAATTTTTCAGGTTAAACATAATTTTTATTTATCGAAATTGACAAAGTTTATGATATTTTAAACAGTTAAAACAAGAAAATATTATGATTAATAAAAATCATATACATCCGGAGGCGAAATAAGTCCGCATTCTTTAAAAAAATTAAAAAATATAATAAAAAATATAATAAAGATAAAAAATTGTTTTGCGAAATAATGCGACAATTTCCAACCCGAAAGCGAGTAATGATAGTTTGGTTTTGCTCAATCCGCGTCTGCAAAAAAAGCCGCAAAGCGATTCTTGCGATAAAAATATTGAAAAAAAAACGGAAAACACTTGCATATATCCGAAAAAATGAGTATCTTTGTAAGATGTGCCTTGCTTTCCCTCTGCAATTTCCGGCTTTTTGGCCGGACGTTTTCGGGTGGTTGCGTGTAATTGAAGATTTTATGTTATCTTTGTACGATTAGAATGATCTAAATAACAGTAATGGATATATTGCGGACAGAAAATATATATAAAAAATACCGCAACCGCATGGTTGTCAACGATGTAAGCGTGCAGGTGAAACGAGGCGAAATAGTTGGTTTGCTCGGTCCTAACGGTGCGGGAAAAACCACATCGTTTTATACCATCGTCGGTTTGATAAAGCCTTTGCAGGGAAAAGTGTTTTTCAACAACGAAGATATTACCGAAATGCCGATGTACAAAAGAGCGCG
>JAIRTU010000198.1 GCA_031254735.1 Bacteroidales bacterium
GGCGTCCATGATTTCGTAATTCGATTTTTCGGGGAATATCTGCCACAGACAGGCAACCATTCCCGCCAATATCGGCGAAGAAAAAGATGTTCCGTTGATCAGACTTGTCTTCCCGAAAGGGTTGGCGGCATAAGCGTTTCTTCCTACGGCACAGGCGTCGGGTTTTATTCTGCCGTCTGCTGTGGGTCCGTACGAGCTGAAACTTGCCCTTTTGCCGTGAATATCAATTCCTCCAACGGTCAGAATATCTTTTGCATCGGCAGGGGAGCTGATTTTTCGCCATTGCATTTCTCCCGAATTTCCGGCACTGTTGCAGACGATCATTCCTTTGCTTGCCGCAATGCTCGCCGCTTGAGACGCCCGACTTACCATGCCTGTAAGATCGGCGTGCACACGGACAGGCAGTATCGTATCGTCAAACTGAGTATATCCCAACGAGATATTAATCACATCGCAACCCAGACTGTCTGCCCATTCCAATCCTGCCGCCAAATTGTCTTCTTCCACCTTGTTTTCGGTTCGTCCGTCTTCTGTTTGAGCAATATAAACCGACGACATGGGCGCTGTTCCTATCAAAACACCCGGTATATAAGAAACAATACAAGACAGTACCGAAGTGCCGTGACTGTGTTTTCGCATAGGGTCAACATCGGGTTGTACGTAATTGCGAATGCCCCACAGACGGTTTTCCTCACGCAATTTTGCAAAATGCCGTATCGAATCTACATTGTGAAATCCGCCATCGATAATCATCATAAGCATACCTTCGCCCCGATACCCCATACGATGCAGCCAATGAGCATTGTTGATACGTATTTGCCCTTTCGACTTGCCGTAATCCAAATCTTGTTGAGGCAATACCGCACTTCTTTGGGCAAATGTATAATCACTCGCAGGATAGGTATACCAGCTTTCGTAGCGTTTTTCAGGACTTTTCATCAATATAGTGCGTTCGCAGTTGGAGACAAAATCCAACTGTTTTATTTTCTCTGCAATATTTTCGTCTTCGCAATATACCGTGATGCCGTTCAACCATTTAGACTGCGAAAAATAGATCATCGACGTATCCAAATCCAACACTTGTCGAATATAAGACATGCTCACAGGCAAATCTTGTTCGGTAACGGGAATGTTGAAACGCTGTCGTTTTTCGATAGCGCGTTGCGACAGAAAGTCTTCCGGTTTCTCCACCGAGAAAGTCGTTCCCTGTTTGTCTTTGAATTGTATCCAATATTTTGCGGGTTGCTGTCCCCATAAAAGAACAGGGGAAAATAAAAAGAAAAATAAACGGTATCTGATGCTGTTTCTCATATTGTATTTTTTTGAAATTTTATTTATCCGCAAAGGTATAATAAAATAATGAATAATGAATAACGAATAATGGTTAATTGTCTATGCCGCTCTTTCGTTTCGTTAGAGCGGCATTTTTCTTTTGTGTGTGCGGATTAAACCTTTGAGATTTGCCAAACCTCGAAATGTCAAACACGCTGCAATCATCCGGCAATCATGTGATTACAAATTTATCACAATAAAACAATCGGCTCATTCGTTCTATATAGATCGGGGGATCGGTTTTTCGCTTGTTTTTCTGTGTTGTTTGTCCATAATCAAAGAGGTGTTTTGTTGTTGCTAATTTCAACTTGACCTGTAAGACGGCATCGCACAAATTGGACACAATACACATTACTTCCCCATTTTTTCATATAAATTCAGCAATACCATTTTGCAGAATTTTCAAAACGGTATAATCAACAAACACAAACAGTATCCGGTGCGTATTTCAACTGTTTGTTTATTACTTTTTTATAAATTTCTTTGTCCAACTTCTTTTTCCGTCTGAAAATTTCAATAAATAATAACCTGCTGCCAAATGACTGACATTCATTGTATTTACTCCGCACTCAAAAGTTTGTTGTTTGAGTTTTCTACCCGACAAATCATACAATTCCATTTCTACCGAATTATCTTTATTGCTTTGAATAGAAAGATATAACATATCCGAAACAGGATTTGGAAACAGTGCAATTCTACATTCGGCAATTTCAAAATTTGAAATTCCGGCAGTTTCCAATGCTTTCATAACCGCTTGATGAGCGTCTACTTTTCCGCGTCCAAAGCGAATTTCGCCGTCTCTTTCCACAAAACGATCAGAATAGGCTGTTTCCATAAGAATATCTTTCACCTGTTTTGTCGATAAATACGGATTTGCTTGAAGCATCAATGCGGCTACTCCGGCAACAAAAGGAGAAGCCATCGATGTTCCCGACAATTTGCTGAAAGGATAGTTTCGTCCGTTGTGTTCGACGGTGGTAAGGTACGAAGAGGGCGAAAGTTGATTGTTGAAACTTGATACTGCGGCGGCAACATCATAGCCCGGAGCAGATATTTCGGGTTTTAGTCGGTTGTCGATGGTAAATCCGCGAGAAGAGAAGCTGCAAATATATCCTCCTTGCGTAGTAGCACCAAGTTTGTAGACGCTAGTATGTGCAGCTACGGAAATAGTAGCGGGAAAGTTGGCAGGAGTTCCTATTCCGCAATTTTTATCGCCTGCCACCCAACCTGCCATATTTCCTGTGGAAAATCCTCCGCCCCAATTTCCAACCTCATTTTCCAATTCGGCAACATTCCATGCGTGAAAATCTCCTTCCTGTGCCGTAACAAACAGTCCTATTTTCCAAAATGTTGTGGGCGGTTTTTTCACTCGAAGTCGTGCTTGCGGACGATTATTGTATTGATTTCTTTGCTCAATGGACACATTGTAAAAAAGAGTATCCGTCAAGGTGTCGGAATGCGGAATTACAAGAAAAGTATCTATGTAACAGTTTCCGTTGTTTGTGTGATAATATGGCGAGAGTTCTATCGGAGAAATGCCTTCCACCACTTGAACGGCAAACGAAAAAGGAGTATTGGCACTGTTGGTCATAGAGATAGACTGCCCCCATTCGTTGTTTAGATTGGTAAATTCTATCCGAGATTTCAATGTATCGGAAGAGAATGTATGTCCCAAATGAAAATTCACATCGCCGTTGTTGCCTGCACTTGTTACAAAAACAACACCCAAATTGGAAAGAGAATCGATCAGATTTGCCATTTTTCCTGTTCCGTCCATATTTCCCATGTAATACAGTCCCCAACTCATATTGACAACCAAACGTTTTTGCTCTTCCTGTGCCACTTTATACATCCACAAAAAAGCATCTTCAACCGCCTGTTCGCTGATGGCAATAGAAACAAACAGCAGATTGGCATCGTAGGCAACGCCTCGGTAGGCGGTTTTGCCTCCTGCACCTGCCGCTATGGAAGCAACGTGCGTGCCGTGATAACCGTATTGGTACACATTGGAGGTATCGCATTGTGCCGCCAACAAAACATCTTTGCCGACCAGCTCTGTACCATAATTAAAGCCTTGCGGCGCAGGACCGCTGTTGCGATACTGATCCCACGCCCGCAAAATGCGATATTCCGCAACGGACGTATCATAAAAAACAGGGTGTGTATAATCGAAACCCCAATCGGTAACGCCAATAATGACGTCTTTTCCCGAAAAACCCTGTATCATATCCACACCGTTCCAGACTTTATTAACGCGACCATCAGGGACAGCAAGATGCAGATTTTGCCCCTCTACGCCCCATTGTTGTCCGTAAAGCCGGGCGACTGACATAAACAATACTAAAAACAAATAACTTTTTCTCATGATTATTTTCTATTATAATTAAACCTGAATACAAAAATAGACAAATTTATGGTTGGTTCGTACAATGGTTTCGATTTTTTGGCAATTGAAAATCTTTTCGGGAGATATTTTTTAAAGATTATTTTTTTATGTTGAAAAAAAGGTATAGCTTTGTGTGTTTCGAACCGTATATGTTATGGGTGTAAAATATGCTTTTAGAATCAATGCAATAAAGGAA
>JAIRTU010000033.1 GCA_031254735.1 Bacteroidales bacterium
AATCCCAATTCAGGCAATTGACCATTATACCGTTGGTTTCAGAGAGGCAAAGGCAAGAATTAATCCCAAAGCAACGCTCAACAATGCCGCAAACAGCACCTGATAATCGGGAGGTAATATAAAGGTCAGGGTGTGGGCAGGAATCCAAAAGAGAGGAATGGTTTTCTTGAAGACAAAGTTCCATTGCACGTCCCAATTCAACGCAGGGAATATCTTCTTTATGTTGACAGGCGTGATCAAACATTTGGCTTTTCCGTGATACTGTACAATATGTGCGTCGGTGATTTTGTGGACGGTCATAAACACAGGGGCAAAGCAGGTGTTCATCATGGTGCTGATACAAAACGCACCCGCCAATTTCAATACGGAAAAGCTTCCGCCCATAGCGGCGGCAAGTCCCGGAACGCCAATCTTCTCTACCACACTCGGAACGCCCGAAGCAAATACTTTCATTCCGAAAGCTATCCATACGCCAAACAATCCCCAGACTATCATTCGGGGAAACACACCAAATCCTTTTGTGTAATACTTTCCCGATTTAATCCGCACGGCAAGCATCTCGCCGAAAGTAGCCAACACCGCAAACTTGACAAATGCCATACAGTAAGGGTGCATCTCGTTGAGGGCTTTATACGAATTAAATACAAAATCAAACAAAAAAAAGGGCAACAGCAATACAATAACAACAATGCCGACCAAAATATCTGTTTTCTTCATGAGTGATGATTAATGTTTTATTTGTTTATTCAACAGTTACCGACTTTGCCAGATTTCGGGGCTGGTCTACGTTTTTACCGCGCATCACCGCCACATGATACGCCAAGAGTTGCAGGGGAATGGTCGCCAAAAGCGGGACAAATATTTCATCGGTTTCGGGAATTTCAATCACATAATCCGACAACTTCTTCACATCAACATCGCCTTGGGTTACAATGGAAATAATCTTGCCTTTCCGCGTTTTTACCTCCTGTATATTGCTGACAACTTTGTCGTAAGTGCCTTTGTTGGTCGCAATGACAACCACAGGCATATCCTCGTCTATCAAAGCAATGGGACCATGTTTCATCTCTGCCGCAGGATAGCCCTCTGCATGAATATACGAGATTTCTTTTATCTTCAATGCACCTTCCAACGCCACCGGATAGTTGTAGTTTCGCCCCAGATACAGGGCATTGTTGAATTTCTGCATATAAGAAGATATTTCTTTTACGACGGTATCCAACTGCAACACCGTTTCTATCTTGGACGGAATATTTTCCAACTCCGCAACAAGTTTGGCATACGTCGATTTGGGGATTTTTCCTTTGCGTTTTGCCAGACACAGAGCCATTAATGTCAACACCGCCACCTGAGCCGTGAAAGCTTTGGTGGAAGCAACGCCTATTTCGGGACCGGCATGCGTGTAAGACCCCGCATGAGTAGCTCTCGCAATAGAAGACCCCACCACATTGCATATTCCCAAAACCGTTGCCCCCTTTTGTTTTGCCAACTCAACCGCCGCCAAAGTATCTGCCGTTTCGCCCGATTGAGAAATGGCAATCACCACATCATCGCTGTAAATAATCGGGTTGCGATACCTGAACTCCGAAGCATATTCCACCTCCACAGGAGTACGGATCAAATCTTCAAACATGTGTTCGGCAACCAATCCTGCATGATACGATGTTCCGCAGGCAACAATAATAATACGTCTTGCGTTGAGCAGCCGCTCTTCGTACTCTACAATGCCACCCAAAGAAACAATGTCTTTCTTCGAGTTCAGCCTGCCGCGCATACTGTCGGCAATAGAACGGGGCTGTTCAAAAATCTCTTTCAACATAAAATGCTCATAACCGCCTTTTTCGAGTTCGGTGAGAGTCATTTCAAGTTTTTCAAGGTAAGGTATTCGGTCTTTGTTTTTAATGGTTTTGATACGAATATCGTCTCCTTTGGTCAAAATGGCGATTTCTTCATCGTTGAGATAAACCACCTTGTTGGTATATTCTACCAATGCCGAACCGTCGGAAGCAACATAATATTCATCTTTCCCGAAGCCGATAATCAGCGGACTTCCTTTTCGGGCAACCACCAGCGTATAAGGGTCGTCAACCGTAATAACAATAATAGCATACGTTCCTATCACCTGACTGAGCGCCAAACGGACGGCTTCGTACAGCTCTACATTTTCGGCATTCTTAATATCTTCTATCAAATGAATTAAAACCTCGGTGTCGGTCTCGCTTTTGAAAGTATACCCGCGATTTTTCAACTCTGTTTTCAGCGGTTGATAATTTTCGATAATACCGTTATGGATTAATGCTATCTTTCCGTCCGAAGAAAAATGCGGGTGAGCATTGATGTTGTTTGGTTCGCCGTGAGTAGCCCATCGGGTGTGTGCAATTCCGATTTTGCCGGTAATATCTTTCTCCCGGCAATATTCTTCCAACTCGCTTACTTTGCCCTGACATTTGTAAATATCTATCGTGTCATTATGCAAGAGTGCCACTCCTGCGCTGTCGTATCCGCGATATTCCAAACGATGCAATCCTTTTATCAAAAAAGGATAGGCGTCTCTGTCTCCAACATAACCTACAATTCCGCACATAAGAGATTATTCTATAATGGTATAATTTATTTCCAAACGAAGCCGTTTGTCGGGATTGGCTGTTGGATTGACCCCATACATTTTCAACCGGCTGAAATGGGTAACATTGGGGCTAAGCAATATATTCAACGGCACGTCTTCCCAACTTCCGTCTGCCAAATATTGTATATATTGAGCAATGTTGAAACGATATTCTTTTTTCGTTTTGTTGTATTTTCCGCCAAAATAATTGCTTCCCAAGAAATAATCGGGCAAGAAGCCCGCCAATTTTGAAACATCGGTTGTGGTAACCGTCAATGCGTTTGGCGGCAAGTAAACAGCAGAATAATCATCAATATAATTAATCACCAATGCCGCACGATGAATAATCACCTTTTTATCTTTAAACATCTCGCGAATATACGGAAAATGAAAAGACACTTTAACTCCTGCCCCTGCCTGTCCGTACAAAACATCGTTTGTGCTTGTGTAATCGTTGTTGAGCTGTGCTTGAAGCCACGGATCTGCCGTTGAATAATCGAAATGATTAACCGACCCGAAATGAAGCGTGGAATCGTTCATCTGAAAAGTATACTTTCGATTGCTTGCTTCGGGTTCGCTGTAATATATTGTTAAGCCCGAAAGCGAATGCGTCATATCCATAGAAAGAATACAACCGTTTCCGTTCACGGCTTCGGCATTTACAAATAATCCTTTGAAATGCTGTAAGAAGTTAGCGTGAGATTCGTAAACAGAACTTCCCGCGTTGACAAACTTTGCCTTTGCATAATCCGATTTCAGGCGTATCCGAAGCACCGCCGCCGAAACAGAAGTGTCGGAGATGGTTTTGGGTCTCGGCTGAATGTACAGATTGGCATTTTCCGTCAGTGAAGAAGAACCGTGAGCAAGCGAAGATTTTGTATAATATCGTGTTCCTGCAAGCATATCTTCGTCCAATTCGTACACACGTATCAAAAGAGAGCTGAGCGTATCGCCGTAATATCCGTTGTAAGCCAAAGTCAACACCATCGAATCGACGGTAGTTTGCTCTCCGAATATTTTGCTGAAAGCAGATAAACGAAACTGTGTGTACAAGCCCGCCTGTGTCTTTCCAAAATCGTGGTCGTCCAGATAACCCAACATATTGATCGGCACATTGGAAGAAATCAAACTGTCGTGCAAGGCAGAATGGGCAATGACGGTTGTCGAATCGAAATAATCGGTATTTAAATACTCGTCTTGAGGCTGAATATCCAACCCTATCGATCCTGCATCTTCTTTACATGCAACAAAAGAAAGCATCAGAAACCCGATGCACATTGAAATACAAAAATTCCTGTTCAAAATATTTTTTTATTTAATAACGTATATTACCCAATGCTATTGTACAGCGTAGAATATTCATCTCCGTATTGTTCGTCTTTATGGCGGAAATACGGCTTGCCCGATTGTTCCACATACGAACAGACAGCCTCGCTTGCATCTTTATATATCACCACCGCATCGGAATAGTCTATTGCCAACTTTGTGGAAGATTCGTACGTTGCCTGTTTGTACAGGTCGGCGTCTTTGCCGGGAACGCCCAACGATTTCAACTTGGGCGATAACGAACGTAACGATTTGTCGAACGAATCGTTATAAACGGAATAAACAATTTTAGCGTTGGAAAACAGAGGATTGTCCGCATATATTTTTTTTACAAACAAAGGAAACAAACAGGAAATCCACCCGTGGCAATGAATAAGATCGGGACTCCATCCCAAATTTTTCACCGTTTCGATCACACCGCGAGTATAAAAGATTGCTCTTTCGTCATTATCGGGATAAAACTTGCCCGATTTGTCGCAAAGCATGGCTTTCCGTTTGAAATATTCTTCATTATCGATGAAATAAGTCTGCATGCGGATAGACTGTATCGAAGCAACCTTGATAACCAGCGGGTGGTCGTTGTCGTTGATGATAATATTTTGCCCCGACAACCGAATAACTTCGTGTAATTGATTTCTGCGTTCGTTGATCGAGCCGTATCGCGGCATAAATGTCCGAATATCCATTCCTTTTTCCAAAATGCTCTGAGGAAGGTATCTTCCGATAATAGACATATATGAAGTTTC
>JAIRTU010000064.1 GCA_031254735.1 Bacteroidales bacterium
GCACCATAAGGACAAATTCGGTAACACTGTCCGCAATCGATACAACGGTCGGGATTGAGTTTTGCTTTCCCTTCAATTACGCGGATAGCTTCTGTCGGACAATTCATCATACAATGAGAACAACCCATACAAAGGTCACTCCGAAATTCCAACGCATGATAAAATGTCTCTTTTTGTGTCTTCATTGTCTTTTTATTTCAAAATTGTCCTGCTTCGTTGCTTGTTTGTTACATTATATTTGTCATTGCAACTTATTATATATCTCAACAATTGTTCCAACATTTACTTCGCTGGTAACGGTCAATCTGTCGGAATTGTTTTTCATATTGGGCAATCCCATTCCGGCGCCGAAGCCCATTTCCCGCACCGAAACCGATGCGGTGGAATATCCCACTTCCATCGCTTTTTCTATATCGGGAATACCGGGACCTTCGTCTTCCAGACGAATGGTGATAGAATCTTCTTCTATGTTTACAAATATTTTCCCTTTATAGGCGTGAGCCACAACATTTACTTCCGCTTCATACAACGCAACCACCGTACGCTTTATAATCGCAGGATCGACATTGAGTTGTTTCAATGTCTTTTTTACCGAACTTGACGTAGAACCTGCACCGGTAAAATCGCCACCTGTTATTTCATACTCAAAGTGCATTTTTTCTGTTTAAAATAAAGACTTTATTCCCGCATTAAACAGCACCGCCGAGGCTCTGAATGCCGAATATTTGCTTTCGATAATAAGAATATCGTTGTCTTTGGCAATGTCTATCATATCCCGATTGGCTTTTTTTCCTCTAACCAAAATAATAATATTCAGATTTGCCATTTCTGCGGTGCGAATGGTTTGAACATTTGCCAAGCCCGTAAGCAACACTATTCCTTCCGAATGATTGACAGTCAGCACATCACTCATCAAATCGGACGTAAATGCGTGCGTAACGTCATAATGGTTTCCCTCCACTTCGGAGACAATTTTGCCTTCAATCAATTTTACTATTTCTTCTATACTCATTCTATTTATATCATCTAAATAATTACCTGTCGAACGATCTTACAAAAGTATCATTTTATTGAATATCGTGATGAAAAGATTTTTATTTTCAAGAGAAAAAAATTTTGCAACGGATACGCTTCCCGCTATTTTGCAGAAGGACATTCTACCCAATCGCCGTTGTTTTTGATCAATTCAATCAAGGCGTCTACCGCCGTTGCTTCGTCAATTTGTTTAAGAACAGGCGTTTGGGCTTTGTACAGCGTAATTTTTCCGTTTCCGCAACCCACAAAGCCGTAATCGGCGTCTGCCATTTCGCCCGGACCATTCACAATGCAACCCATCACCGCTATTTTCAAGCCTTTCAGATGAGAAGTTTTACTTTTTATAATTGCCAAAAAATGCTCAATATCATATTGCGTTCGCCCGCAGGAAGGACAGGCAATAAACTCGGCTTTGGAATACCGCAATTGGCATGCCTGCAAAATATCCAACGACAAACGATAACAGTCGTCTGCCGAAAAGTGAGGATTTTCTATCCAAATGCCGTCAAGCAGTCCGTCTATTGCCAACACCGATATATCGGCGGTTGCCTGTGCGTAAAACGTCTGCCAATCGTCAGCAGTATATATTCGTTTAAAGACAATCGGATTGTTTGGCTGTCGCAAAAACAGTTTCCGCCAACCTGTCATCGGAACGTCGGCACTGCTCTCGGCAACAATTACCGTATCGTTCGGAAAATCTTCATTATCAGCATGAATAATATGAAACGTTTCGTTTTGCGGGTTTCTGTCGGGAGCAACAATGTGTTGGGAAGAAGAAAAAACCACCACCTTATGTTCGCCGCCAACAGAATCAATCGCCTTGCTTTTTCGCCTTGAATAAACATACGGATTGCAGGGCAACGCCGGTTGAAGATGATCGGCTTTTGCAGCATTTCTTTCCGCGATGGACGATACTGTGGAAGCGAACGGCAATTCGTTTTCGGGGTTTTCGGTCAGAGACACCCGTATGGTATCACCGATGCCGTCCAAAAGCAACGCACCGATGCCTGCCGCCGATTTTATACGTCCGTATTCTCCGTTTCCGGCTTCGGTTACGCCCAAATGCAGCGGATAATGCCACTGTTTTTCTTCCAGCAAACGCACCAGCAAACGAACCGACTGTACCATGATACGTGTATCGCTTGCTTTCATGGAAAGGACAAGGTTGTGAAACCCTGAACTGTTGCATATCTGCACATATTCCATTGCCGAAACCGCCATGCCCATGGGCGAATTGCCGTAACGCCGAATGATCCTGTCGGAAATCGAGCCGTGGTTTGTGCCGATACGAATTGCCGTTCCGTTTTGTTGGCAGAGCTTCAAAAGCGGATACAAACGCTCTGCAATGCGTTCCAACTCCATTTCATATTCTTTGGGAGAATATTCTTTTTTGGAAAAAGATTTCTTGTCGGCATAGTTTCCCGGATTGATACGGACTTTTTCGGCAGTTTCGGCAGCAACAAGCGCCACCTCGGCACTGAAATGCACATCGGCAATCAAAGGCGTTTGATAGCCCTGCTTGCGGAGTTCCTGTTTGATATTTTTCAAATTACGAGCTTCGCTCACACTCGCCGTGGCAAGACGCACATACTCACTCCCCGCTTCTATCAAACGAACCGCCTGACAAACGCAAGACGGCGTGTCCATTGTAGAAA
>JAIRTU010000161.1 GCA_031254735.1 Bacteroidales bacterium
GTGAAACTCGGCGGTCTTTGTACGATTGTTTTATTCTTTCATGGAATGTCATAACCTTGAATTTATATGTCTTGTAAAATTTCAGGCAAAGATACGTCTTTTTCACGAATGAACAATCTAAAAGAGACAAGAAATTATCAACAATAATAAGGACAGCGTTTTTGGTGGTTTTTTATTTTCATTCATGGCATTTTTTTTGCTCTTTTCTCGTTTCGTGTAGAAACTTCTTGTACTTTTGCAGACTATAAAAAAATATGTTTTCACAAAGCGATTTGGATCAAATTACAGCTCACGGAATAAGTCCGCAGTCCGCTCACAGGCAACGGCGGTTTGTCTGTGAAGAAAAGTCAACTCTCGAAATTGTAAAGCCTGCTTTAAAAAATGACGGTCTGTTTGTGTTCGATCAAGCGGAAGTAGAGCGTTTGCTCGATGATTTTCAAGAAAATATCTTGGGACAAAAGATAGTGAAATTCGTTCCTGCGTCGGGTGCGGCAACACGCATGTTCAAAGATTTGTTCGAGACGTGGAACAAACTCAACGAAGACCCGAACAGTCCGATTTCCGATTCGGTGCAGATGTTTTTTGAGCATTTGCGAGCTTTTGCTTTTTACGACGCCCTGCAACAAAGCATGAAAAATCAGGGCGTCAGCCTCGAAAAGGCAATGGAAGAGCATCATTACGCCATTATTTTGGAATATCTGCTCACCGAAAAAGGTCTGAATTATGCAGGACTTCCCAAAGGATTGCTTCTTTTTCATCAGTACGGAGAGGTGAAACGGACGGCGTTGGAAGAACATCTGATAGAGGCGGCAACATACGCCTGCGATGAAGATAAAACGGCAAGATTGCATTTTACGGTCTCGGAAGAACATCGGGATTTGTTTAAAAATCACTGCGAAAACCTTGTTCCCAACTGCGAAAAACAATTCGGCATAAGGTACAACATCACATTTTCTACGCAACATTCTTCCACCGATACCATTGCTTTTGCGAACGACAATACCCCTTTCCGCGATAAAAACGGCAATTTGCTTTTCCGTCCGGGCGGGCATGGCAGCCTGATTGACAATCTCAACAAGGTAGATGCGGATATTGTGTTGATTAAAAATATCGACAATGTGAGTTTGGACATGTACAAAGAGGATACTTTTGTTTACAAAAAAACCTTGATTGCTCTTTTGCGACAGCTTCAAAAGCAGATTTTTAATTATTTAAATATGTTTGACGAAAAGAAAAACAACGAAAATACGCTTGTTGCGGTTGAACATTTTCTGCAAAAAAACTTTTTTGTCGGTTTGCCGAAATCGTATCAGGAATTTTCCGCAGAAAAAAAACAGGATTTTCTGTACCGGATACTCGACCGTCCTGTTCGCATTTGCGGCATGGTGAAACGGGAAAACGAACCCGGCGGTGGTCCGTTTTGGGTAAAAGACAGGGATAATAATTTGTCGCTGCAAATAGTGGAGACTTCCGAGATAAATCTTTCCGATCGCCGTCAAAAAGAAATTTTGGATAAATCGCAGTTTTTCAATCCTGTGATTTTGGTGTGTTCGTTGAAAAATCACAGGGGAGAAAAATTCAACCTGAACGCCTGTATCGACCATTCCCGCTATTTTGTATCCGAAAAATCGCACGAAGGGAAAATCTTGAAAGCCATTGAAAATCCGGGCTTGTGGAACGGTGCGATGTCGGATTGGCTGACGGTTTTTTGTGCCATTCCCCTTTCGACGTTTACGCCCGTGAAAACCGTCAACGACCTTTTGCGAAAAGAACATCTTCATCATTAAAATTATACTATGTTTTCATTCAAACTTATCAAACCGGAAGATAAAAACCTGCTGCAACCCATTCTGTTGAACATTCCGTACAGGTTGTGCAATTTTACTTTCAGCAATATGATTATTTGGGGATCGACTTATTCTCCTGCATATTGTATAATTGACGGCATGCTTTGCATTGTTTCTCAACCCGATGAACAGAAATATTTCAACTTCCCTCTGGGAAACGGAAACGAAAAACAGGTGATAGACCAACTGATGGAATATGCTGAAAAACAAAATATTCCATTTGTCTTGATAAATATCACCGAAGAGATGAAAGCCAAACTTCAAACATTCTATCCGAATAAATTCCGTTTTTCGTTTTCCGAAGATTATTCCGATTATCTCTACAAGGTGGAAGATTTATTGCATTTGCAAGGCAAAAAATATCAGCCCAAACGCAATCACATAAACAAGTTTAAACGGCTGTATCCCGACTATTTATACAATTCCATGACAGCAAACGACATCGAAGACTGTTTTGAAATGCACAAACATTGGGCAGAAGTTCATTGCAAACAAAATCAAAACAACAAAACCCTCGAAATCGAGACCTGTGCCACGCGAAAAGCCTTGCTTTTGTTTGAAGCGTTGGAGTTGAAAGGGGGCGTTTTGCGGGTGGACGGCAAAGTGGCGGCGTTTACGCTTGGGACGCCTGTCAACAGCAACACGTTTGATATTTGTGTCGAAAAAGCCTTGCAGGAATACGACGGTGCTTATCCGATGATTAATCAATTATTTTTGCAAAACCACGTCTCCGCCTATTCTTTTGTCAATCGCGAAGAAGACCTTGGCGAAGAAGGACTGCGTAAAGCCAAACTCTCATACTACCCACACACGCAAATAGTGAAATATACTGCGGTTTTGGAGTGATTGTTTTCAATTACGAATTACGTTTTTTGCTGTCTGAACCGGGATTTTTGGGATTGGTGTGTTTATCCCAAAATGTCCGGCAGGAACTAACAGGCTGATAATGAAAGCCTATCGTTTTTCAGATTTCCACCGGACACCGGTAGAAAATTATTCTTGTAACTTGTTGATAACAAACGAAATAACGTGCATTAATTCAATAAAAATCAATGTTTTTTTGATGAATTAATGTGAGCCGGATATTTTGGGTTTATCTTTTCAGGCAAGAGGGCATAAAAAAAACACTCCTCAATTTCTCAAGGAGTGTTTAAAAAAATAGGCAACGACCTACTCTTCCGGCCTTTCGGCAAGTACCATCGGCGCGGGTGGGCTTAACTGCTCTGTTCGGAATGGGAAGAGGTGATCACCACCGCTATTGTCACCTAAAAGTCTTTCATTCAACGATCTCTCATCTGAATTTTTTACTTTGATAACAAACTCTCGAAGATAAAGCAATAATAGTATTGAGCTGCACATGCGAAGTTTACGGGTTATTAGTATTGCTCGACTTTGATATCTCTACCTTTACATCTGCAACCTATCTACGTTGTCGTCTACAACGACCCTTCAAAGAAACCTCATCTTGAGGTGAGTTTCGTACTTAGATGCTTTCAGCACTTATCTCATCCGAACATAGCTACCCTGCGGTGCAGCTGGCGCCACAACAGGTACACTAGAGGTTCGTCCA
>JAIRTU010000012.1 GCA_031254735.1 Bacteroidales bacterium
GTATAGGGAGTGGTATAGCTTCCCGTTTTACCGCCGGGATATTGTATTAATGTATCCTTCGATTTATCGAATAATACCCCACCCACAGAACAGTAATTGGGATTATCCTCCTCAACCGTTAGACTTATCAGACTGTGGCAACCGACAAAAGTCCCACCTCGGATACTCGTTACCGAATTAGGAATAGTTACAGAGGTTAAGTTGCAACCGGAAAAAGCAGCATATTCAATAGTAGTTACTGTATTAGGAATAGTATAACTTCCCTGTTTACCGCCGGGATATTGTTTTAATGTACTCTGCGATTTATTGAATAATACATCATCAACAGAACAATAATTGGGATTATTTGCCTCAACGATTATACTTGTCAGACTGCTGCAACTGTTTAAAACCTCCCTACCGATAGATGTTACCGAATTGGGAATGGTTACGGAAGTTAAACTGCTGCAAAATTCAAAAGCCCAATCTTCAATCATTGTTACCGAGTTGGGGATAGTAATGGAAGTTAAGCCACTGCAATGAGCAAAAGCACTCTGTCCAATGTCTGTTACCGATTCAGGAATAGTTATCGAAGTTAAACCGGTGCAACCGTAAAAAACCGCATTTTGAATAACCGTTACCGAATTGCCAATGGTTACCGAAGTTAAACCGGTACAAGAGTGAAAAGCATAACCTCCAATCGTCGTTACCGAATTGGGAATAGTTACAGAGGTTAAGGCGGTGCATTCGTAAAAAGCCCTATATCCAATAGCCGTTACCGAATAGGTGTTTCCATTGTATGAGACCATATCGGGAATGGTAATCTCTCCGTTATAAGAACCCTGACTAAAATTTTCATAGGTTACTCCCACCGTCAGGGGTGGGGTAGATGAGATAATATTGTAATAGATAGTTTGTCCGTCATTTACGGCGGAGAAGTCGTACGCGGCTGCCTTGTTTGCAGCACAAAGACAGCATACTGCTGCTAATAATGTTTTAAGTTTGTTCATTTTCTTTTTTTGATTTAAATGTTTATACTTTAATGTTCGCTTAAACGATTAATAGATAATTTTCAATTTGCAAATATATAACTTTTTTTTATTTCTCAAGCAATATATTTGTTTTTTTGCAGGTGGAAAAAATGGAAAAACGCTTGCATATCTCCGAAAAATGTTGTATCTTTGTAAGATCGGCGTATGGGTTTTTGCGTTGCTTAACAGTGAATAACGAATAACTAATAGTGAATAATAACGCAATAACGACCCGGCAAAGTGTAATGTTCGGCTTATGCTCCGGCGTTTTGTCAATGCGTCATTAGCCGGTTATCACGAACTACTTACCGGTACAAAAAATCCCGGATTGGATGCCGGGGGCAAAAACAAAGGCGTAACGAAACTACTTCAAATATTCTTTTAAGAATTGACCGGTGTAACTCTCTTTTGCTTTCGCGATTTGGGTGGGTGTTCCCTGTGCGACAAGCATTCCGCCGTTTTGTCCGCCTTCGGGACCTAAGTCAATCACCCAATCGGCGGTTTTTATCACTTCCATATTATGTTCTATCACCAAAACGGTATTTCCCTTGTCTGCCAATTGATGAAGAATGGTCAACAACATACGAATGTCTTCAAAATGCAGTCCTGTGGTCGGCTCGTCCAAGATGTAAAATGTCTTTCCTGTATCTTTTTTGCCTAATTCAGAGGCTAACTTCACACGTTGTGCTTCGCCGCCGGAGAGCGTGGTAGACTTTTGCCCCAAACGCAAATAGCCCATTCCCACATTGCACACCGCCTGCAATTTCTGACGAAGAGCAGGCAATCCCTCAAAAAAGTGAATAGCCTCATCAAACGTCAATTCCAACACATCGTTGATAGATTTTCCTTTGTAACGAACTTCCAGCGTTTCGCGGTTGTATCGTTTGCCGTTGCAGGTATCGCAATGAACATATACTTCGGGCAAAAAACCCATTTCGACCGTCCGAACGCCCGCACCTTTGCACGATTCGCACCTGCCGCCCACCACATTAAACGAAAACCGCCCCGGCTTATAATGCCGTATCATCGATTCGGGCAGAGAAGCATACAGTTTGCGTATTTCATCAAAGACGCCAATATACGTAACAGGATTGGAACGCGGCGTACGCCCGATGGGTTGCTGATTGATTTCTATTACTTTATCTATATGTTCCAATCCTTTAATCTCTTTATAAGGAAGAATTTCGTTGTCGGAACGATAGACATGTTTGTTCAAAATCGGATACAGCGTAGAGGTTATCAAAGACGATTTTCCGCTTCCCGACACGCCGCTGACGCAGATGAAAGTCCCCAAAGGGAATTTTACATGTATGTTTTTCAAATTATGCCCCGAAGCACCGATAAGTTCCAAACATTCGCCGCTTCCTTTTCGTAACTGTTTCGGCACGTCAATTTTACGTCTTCCCGAAAGATAATCGCCGGTAAGGGTGTCGGCGTTGGCAATATCGTCAAAACTGCCTTCCGCCACCACAAAGCCGCCGTTTATCCCCGCTTCGGGTCCCATATCGATAATATGGTCTGCCGCTTTCATCGTGTCAAAATCATGCTCGACCACAATAATGGAGTTTCCCGCGTCTCGCAGATTTTGAAGAGACTGTATCAACTTCTGATTGTCTCGTTGATGTAAACCGATACTCGGTTCGTCCAGAATATACAACACATTCACCAGCTTCGAGCCTATTTGCGTAGCTAGACGTATCCGCTGTGCTTCGCCTCCCGAAAGCGTTTGAGAAACACGGTTCAAGGTGAGATAGTTTATTCCCAAATCCAACAAAAAACCCAAACGAACATTGGTTTCTCGAATAATCTCTTTCCCTATTTCCTGCTGTTGAGGTGTGAGATACTGATCAATGCCTTTCAGCCATTCTGCCAAGACATTAATATCCATATTCACCAAATCGACAATGTTTTTGTCTCCTATCTTAAAACAGGTGGATTCTTTCCGCAGACGTCCGCCCTTGCATTCGTCGCAGATATATGTGTGCATAAACTGCGATGCCCATTTGCGAATATTTGCCGGAGCATCTTCCGCATTATTGACAATAAAATTGACTATCCCTTCAAAATGGGAAGAATAATTGTTTATTCCCAAAGACTCATTCCTAATTGTCAAAGATTCGGTTGTGCCGTACAAAATAGCGTGAATAACATGTTCGGGCATGCGGTCGACCGGAACGTCCAAAGAGGTATGATGTTTTTTGCACATCGCCTCTATCTGCTTGAATATCCATGTGGGCTTGTATTTTCCAATGGGTTCGATAGCACCATCGGCAATGGATTTTGTTGTGTCGGGAATCATTTTCTCGATATTGGCAGCCGAAACATGACCCAATCCCTTGCATTTGGGACAGTAGCCGTAAGGCGAATTGAAAGAAAATGTATTGGGTTCGGGTTCGGGATACGATAAGCCTGTTTGAGGGTCCATTAAAAACTTGCTGTAGCCGACAGGCGTATTCGATCCTTTTTCCAACAACATCAAACTGCCCTTTCCGTATTTCAAGGCTGTTTTGACCGATCGTGCCAAACGCTTTTGAGACTGTTTATTTATCGGAATAATATCTATAAGAATTTCTATATCGTGCGTTTTGTATCGATCGGTCTGCATACGCGGCGACACTTCTTTTATCTCGCCGTCTAAACGTACCGACAAAAATCCCCATTTGCGGATTTGTTCAAATACTTCTCTGTAATGCCCTTTTCTTGCCCGGACAATCGGAGAGAGCAATTGAATGGTTTGTCCCTGATATTTTTCTTCTATCAAGGCAACCAATTGCTGCTCGGTGTATTTTACCATCGGCTCGTTGCTGAGGTAAGAATAGGCGGTAGACACACGTGCAAACAACAATCGGATGAAATCGTATATTTCTGTAATTGTCCCGACCGTAGAACGCGGGTTGCGGTGAATGGTCTTTTGTTCTATGGAAATAACAGGACTCAAACCGGTGATCTTATCTACCGCCGGACGTTGCATATCGCCCATAAAACGACGTGCATACGCCGAAAAGGTCTCCATGTAACGCCTTTGTCCTTCCGCATGTATCGTATCAAATGCCAACGACGACTTGCCCGAACCCGATAAGCCTGTTATCACCACCAATTTATTGCGAGGGATTGCCAAACTTATATTCTTCAGATTGTTTTCTCTTGCACCAAAAACTTCTAAATTCTCTTCGTATACGTTTTCGCTTCTGTTATCTGTTGTCATCTACTTTGGAATAAGCATACTTTTAACGCAGGATTTTTTTGCTTAGTATGAATGATTTCAATTTTCATCGTTCAGCTTCTCGAAAGATGAATTTATGATTTTTCGTTGCGTTATGGTGTTATCAACCAATCAATAGCCTGTTTTCAGTCATTGTTTGGAGGCGACCGGAAAAAGTTTTTGTGCAGACAGGTGAAAGGTTACATTATTTTTGATATTTTTGCAGAAAATATTTTTGTCATAATCAAATTAATAATTATTCGTATGAAAAAACAATTTATTGGAGTTGCAGTTGTTGCGGCGGCAGCTGTTTTGGGGACGGCTTGTTCCAACAAACCCGCCGAACAAGCAGAAAAATCGAAAATGCAGTTAAACGTAGAAGAGTACACAGAGGTGGAATTGAAATCTCCATTGGTAAATCAACTGTCGGAAAACGAAAAAGCCTTGATGCCGATTTTTGTGGAGATTGCCCAAATTATGGACGAGCTGTTTTGGAAACAGACCTTTGGCGATAAGTCGGAAATGGAAAAGATTAGCGATATGTGGACAAAAGAGTTCTTTAAAATCAATTATGGTGCATGGAACAGATTGGACAGTATGAAGTCTTTTGTTGAAAATTACGGCGAGAAGCCTTTGGGCTGTCATTATTATCCGACAGACATTACCAAAGAAGAATATGAAGCATACAACGAACCGAACAAGGGAAGCCTGTATACGGTTTTGCGTCGAAATGATGACGGAACGTTGAAAACAGTCTGGTATCGGGACGAATACAGAAAAGAAATCGAGAAAGTGTGCGAACTGTTGGACAAGGCAATACAGCTTGCCGAAGACAACGGATTGAAAAATTATCTGACAGAACGCAAAAAAGCATTTCAAACAGATGATTATTTTGCAAGCGACATGGCATGGATGGACATGAAAGAAAGTCGTATGGATTTTGTGGTTGGACCCATCGAAAATTATGACGACAAGCTGAACGAAGCCAAAGCATCTTACGAGGCATTTATTTTGTTGAAAGATGAAAAACGAAGTGCAGATCTGGCAAAGTTTGTGGCGATGCTTCCTTCTTTGCAAAGAGAACTCCCCGGCGACGATAAATATAAAACCTTTGTTCCCGGAACATCTTCCGACTTGAATGTATACGACGTGGTTTATTATGCCGGCGATTGCAATGCGGGAAGTAAAACCATTGCTATCAACCTGCCCAACGACGACAAAGTACAGAAACTCAAAGGAGCGCGTCGTTTGCAGTTGAGAAATGCCATGCAGGCAAAGTTCGACAAGATATTATTGCCTATCAGCGAGCTTATTCTCGACCCTTCGCAAAAGAAACATGTTAAATTTGATGCGTTCTTTTGGAATGTAACTTTCCACGAGGTGGCTCACGGATTGGGAATTAAAGAAACGATCAACGGCAAAGGAAGCGTAGACGACGCCATGCAGACCGAAAAAACCTCATGGGAAGAAGCCAAAGCCGATATTTTGGGGCTTTTCCTCTCCTGCAACCTTATCGAAAAAGGGGAAATCACCAATATCACCGTAGAAGATGCTATCACCACCTATATTGCGGGGATTCTTCGTTCGGTGCGGTTTGGCATTTCGAGTTCGCACGGCAAAGCCAATATGATGTGTTATAATTATATGGAAAAAGAAGGTGCGTTCTCTCGCAACGAAAAAGGAATTTACACAATCGACTTCAACAAAGCAAAACAGGCTGTCAGCAGTTGGGGTGCTTTGATTTTGGAAGTACAGGGAGAAGGTAATTTTGCATTTGCCGAAACATTCAGGAATGAAAACGGCAACATCGGAGAGCAACTGCAAGCCGACTTGGATAAAATAAACAACTCCGGTATTCCAAGAGATATTCGCTTTGTGCAGGGCTTGGAAACCTTGGGTTTGAAATAAGATTATTTTTTATGTTGTGAAGAAATCGGTGGATGGTAACGTCTGCCGTTTTTTTCTTGTGTTAAAAAAAACGCAGCGAGAAAACGTTCTTGCGAAAATTGCGAACGTCGCGAAGTTGAGACAATGCAACCACCGCACCGGGAGGAGATTATTGACTTGCCGACAGCCGGCGTTCAAGTCGAACGCAGAATGTTTTTTTTCGTAGGAAAGGATATATTTTGATATTTTCCGGAAAGAAAGATTTAAAAAAAACAACAATAGCCGCAACAAAAATACATGTTCATTCGTTTTATATAAATAGGCTGTGCTTATTTCAAGAAGGGAAACAATATTTTTTTTCTTGAAATGATAATATAATTTTGCAGATGCGGTTTTGTACATTTAATTTGTGTATTTTTGTACCGTTAAATTTAGGACAGAGGAAATGAAAAAACAGAGACTTGTATTCCTGTTTCTTTTGCAGATATTGGTTGTTGCCGCTTTTGGGCAAGAGCGGTTTATGTTTAGGGGGAGAGTGGTGGATTTTATCACGTATCAGCCTTTATCCAATACGTGTATTCACAATCTTTCTTCGGGATTGATGACTTTCAGCGGAACTTCCGGCGATTTTTCCATGCTGATGCGAAGCACGGATACGCTTGCTGTCTCTCGCGTAGGGTACGACATGGAACTCTTTACCCTCAGCGATTCTCTTTACGATACCAAACAACGGATTACCTTTCGGTTGATTATGCGTTCGATTATGCTTCGCGAGGTTGTGATTTATGCCCTGAAGCCTTATCCGATGTTTGTTCAAGATTTGGCGAAAGCAACTCCGCAAAAGAAAGTCGAGATTCCGGGAGTAGAAATCAGTGCGGAAGAAAGAGCAAATTACGATATAAATGCAGGGAATTTGTTGAGAGGAACGCCTTTGGCAAGCCCGATCAGCTTTCTTTACGATAAATTCAGTTATAAGGCAAAAATGAACAGAATGTACGCAGGCTTGATGGAAAATCAGGAAGAAGCAGTGCGATTGTCTCAAAAATACAATCCCGAAATTGTACATCGTATCACGAAATTTGAGGGAGAACGTTTGGAAGATTTTATGTTGTATTGTTCGTTCACGTATTACACGCTGGTAACTTCTACCGATGTGGAAATAGAAAAAATGATTGCCGACAAATACCTGCAATATAAACGAGAAAACGGAATATGGTAGCAGAAATTCCTTTGTTGTGTGTTGTTGGTCCTACCGCAAGCGGAAAAACACATCTCGCCGTTCGATTGGCGAATATAGTAGACGGCGAAATTTTGAGTGCCGATTCTCGTCAGGTGTATAGATACATGGATATTGGCACAGGAAAAGATTTGGACGAATATATTGTTGACGGAAAACAAATACCTTATCATTTGATAGATATTGTGGATGCGGGCTATCAATACAGCATATATGAATATCAGCGCGATTTCATGGCGGCGTATCATGATGTGCTGGACAGAGAGAAAATACCGATTTTGTGCGGTGGAAGCGGAATGTATATTGACGCCGTTTTGGGAAATTACCGCTTGGAACATGTTCCGACAAACGAGCAGTTTCGGAAAGACGCCGAAAATATGACCATGGAAGAACTGCAAGAGATGCTTAAACAAAACACCACTTTGCACAACACCACCGACACCACCCATAGAGAACGGCTGCTCAAAGCCGTAGAAATTGCTCTTTATTATGCAGAAAATCCGCCCAAAGAAAAAGACCCCATTCCGTATAAACTGTTTTATGTCGATTTTGAACGACCTGTCTTGAAAGGACGTATCGCCTTACGTCTGCATGAACGGTTGAAAAACGGCTTGATAGATGAGGTGGAATTTTTGATGCAGGAAGGAATTTCGGGCGAAGACCTTTCGTATTACGGAATGGAATATCGTTTTGCGGTTCAGTATCTTAACAAAGAAATAGATTTGAAAACAATGGAAATTAAATTGTTTCACGCTATCGGACGTTTAGCCAAACGCCAAAAAACATGGTTTAACCGTATGCGAAATCAGGGTTATCAATTTATAGATATTGACGGAACACTCTCGGACGAACAAAAACTGAATCGTATCCTCTTGGCGATGAAACAACCTTGAAATAATGCTTAATTGTTAATTGTCAATTGTTAGTGTCGCTCGCCCGGCACGGCAAAGCGTAATCCCTTTTGTCCGTACTATGATTTTTTTGTGATTAACGTGATGAAAACCAAACCTTTGAGGTTTCAAAAACCTCAAAGGTTTAATCCCGCATTCCCGAAAACGACAACGCCTAATCACATGAACCATATTAATCCCAAAAATCCCGGTTCCGACAATTGCGTCATTATTCACTATTCGTTATTAGTTATTCACTGTTCAGCGTTGTTAATGCCGCACGTCCGGCACGGCAAAGCGTAATGTTCGGCTTAGGCTCTGCCCGGTCCGGATTATTCGGGCAGCCTCCGGCTGCCGCACCGGATTAACATTTTCCGAGTAACATTGAACTCCTGACGGAGTTCGGGTTGGGGTGTTGCGTTCTTGCCCCTAACTACGGCTTCGCCTTGCAAGGGGTTTTATCCAAATTGAAGTCCTTCGGACTTCTCTTGCTGCCAACATAGTATTAATGTGATGAAAACCAAACCTTTGAGGTTGGACAAATCTCAAAGGTTTAATCCCGCTCGTTGAGCGAAGCCGAAACATTTGTGTATTCGTGGCAAAAAATAAGATTTCGAGTAAGGAGCAATTCATTGACTCAACCGGACAATAAGAAAGGCAGCCGGAGGCTGCATATATATTCCGGCTCGGGCAGAGCCTAAGCCGAACGGGGTCCTTCGGACTTCTCTTTTGTCCGAACGATGATTTTTATGATTAACGTGATGAAAACCAAACCTTTGAGGTTTCAAAAACCTCAAAGGTTTAACCCCGGTCATTGAGCGAAGCCGAAACATTTGTGTATTCGTGGCAAAGAATAAGATTTCGAGTAAGGAGCAATTCATTGCCTCAACCGGACAATAAGAAAGGCAGCCGGAG
>JAIRTU010000017.1 GCA_031254735.1 Bacteroidales bacterium
TCAAAAGCATGTAAAATTTTAAAAAGTTATGTTATGAAGATTATGGCAATATGTATTTTAAGCAGTTTAGTATTGGCGTCGTGCAATTCCAAACCGTCGGAAACGCAATCGGAAACAACGGCAGAAAATCAAGAGACGAAAACAAACGTTGAAGAAATGAGTTTTTACGACCTCTTCAAACGGATTTCGCCGGAAGAAATAGGCGATAACGTGTTTACGTTGGTAGGGAAAGATTTTACGGTTATCACCGCAGGTAAAGAAAATCATTACAATGCAATGACTGCGAGCTGGGGCGGATTGGGCATTCTTTTCAACAAACCTGTCTCGTGGTGTATTCTGCGGGCAAATCGCTATACGCTTGAATTGATCCAAGAAGAAAAAACCTATACGTTGTCTTATTTTCCCGATGAGTACAAAGAACAGGTGATGTTTCTGGGAAGCAAATCGGGCAGAGACAGCGAAAAGATGAAAGAAGTGCAACTGACCGCTATCCAAACTCCTTCGGATGATATGTCTTTCAAAGAAGCTCGACTGATTATTGAATGCCGGTTGACCGAACTCACCACCGTCAGCCCGAACGATTTTTACACGGAAGAAAGTAAAGATTTTATAAACGAGGCTTACAAAGAAGCAAACGATTACCATAAGTTGGTATTCGGAGAAATTACCCATGTTTGGGTGCGGAAATAAAAGCGACAGACAGAATGCTTTGTTGATTTTCTTTTTCAAATTTTCTTCTTTCCCGAAAAATAAATTTGAAGATAGCTTCGTTAAGAGGAATAAACTGATATTATACTAATAATTTATACTATGATAATTATGTCGGAAGTATTGGATATTAAAGCATTGAATGAACGAATACAACAAGAAAGTTCGTTTGTGGACATTATCAACATGGAAATGAACAAGGTGATAATCGGTCAGCGATCGATGGTCGAACAATTGTTGACAGGTTTGCTGTCGAACGGACATATTTTGCTGGAAGGTGTTCCGGGGTTGGCAAAGACTTTGGCAATAAAATCGTTGGCGAATGTGATACAGGCAAAGTTTAGCCGTATACAGTTCACGCCCGATTTGCTGCCCGCCGATTTGTTGGGAACGCTTATTTACAGTCAGAAAAAAGAAGAGTTTTCCGTGAAGAAAGGACCTGTCTTTGCCAATTTTATTTTGGCGGACGAAATCAACCGCGCCCCCGCGAAAGTACAGAGTGCGTTGTTGGAAGCCATGCAAGAACGTCAGGTTACCATCGGTGAAGAGACTTTCCTTTTGGAAGAGCCTTTTTTGGTGATGGCTACGCAAAATCCTATCGAGCAGGAAGGAACATATCCTTTGCCCGAAGCACAGTTAGACCGTTTTATGCTCAAAGTGGTGATTCATTATCCCACCAAAGAAGAAGAAAAACTTATTCTTCGTCAACAAATGGGATTGGATTTGCCAAAAACCAATTCGGTGTTGAAAGGCGAAGATATTATCAAGGCGAGAAGAATTGTCCGTGAGGTGTATATTGATGAAAAAATCGAGAATTACATTACCGATATTGTCTTTGCCTCGCGTTATCCCGATCAGTATCGTTTGGGTAAATTCTCCGGCATGATAAGTTACGGAGCATCGCCTCGTGCGTCTATCAATTTGGCGTTGGCGGCAAAAGCGTATGCGTTTATCAAACGACGCGGATATGTTATTCCCGAAGATGTTCGGGCAATTTGTCCTTCGGTGATGCGGCATCGTATCGGGTTGAGCTACGAGGCAGAAGCCGAAAATATTACATCTGATGATATTCTTTATGAAATTCTAAATACGGTTGAAGTTCCGTAAAATAATCGTTATCGCCATTGATGTTTTTCTGCGGAAAAATCTTTGTTCTGTATAGATAAAAAGAAGATTTTCTTTCCGACGAGAGCAGGCAGGCGAGAGGCGAAACGGAAAAAAGAATAGACAAATTCAGTTAATGCAAAGATGAATTCAGCGGAATTAATCAAAAAGATACGCAAGATCGAAATTCGCACGCGAGCAATATCTCAACAGATATTTTCGGGACAGTATCACAGTGCTTTCAAAGGAAGAGGAATGGCTTTCAGCGAAGTGCGGGAATACACCTACGGCGATGACGTTCGCAATATCGATTGGAATGTTACGGCAAGGTTTAACAATCCTCATATAAAAATCTTTGAAGAAGAACGAGAGCTTACGGTGATGATTTTGATCGATACCAGCGCGTCTTCTCTTTTTGGGACACACAAAATGCAAAAGCGGGAGTTGATAACGGAATTGGCTGCCGTGTTGTCGTTTTCTGCCATTACAAACAACGACAAAGTGGGCGTGATTTTTTATAATGATAAAATACAAAAATTTATTCCTCCGCAAAAGGGAAAGACACATATTTTACGAATAATCAGCGAGCTGGTTAATCTCACGCCGGAAAAAAGTCAAACCGACGCCACTTTGGCGTTGCAATATCTTACAAGCGTGATCAAGAAAAAATGTACGGCTTTTTTGATTTCCGACTTTATCGAAACCGATTTTGAAACGGCATTGCGTATCACAGGCAAAAAACACGACCTTTCGGCAATACAGGTCTGCGACAGCGGAGAAACACATTTGCCGTCTGTCGGTTTGGTGCAAATTCAAGACTTGGAAACAGGAAGAGAGCGGATAGTGGATACTTCAAATCGGCAATTCAAAAAGAATTATACCCTCTGGTGGAAAAACCATGACAGAGAATTGCAGGATATTTTTCGCCGAACAGGTACAGACAATATCAAACTGTATACCGATAGAGATTATGTGCCTGTGTTGATGGAGTTGTTTAAAAGACGTTCGTAAAAATGAATTACAATAAGAACAAAATCAAGATGAAAGGAATAAAAAGATATGGTTTGTCGACGATTGTATTGCTGTTGTTGATTAACGGAATATTTGCTCAAAATCATTCTGCATCGGCTCAATTAGACAGCAACAATATTTTGATAGGCGATCAGGTAAATCTGATACTCCGTTTTTCGAGTAACGAAAACGTTTCTGCTATTTTCCCTGCTTATTGCGACACCTGCATTGCGGGAGTGGAGATTGTCAGACGTTTTCCCACCGACACCCTGCACAAAGAAAATGAAATTGTCCTGCAACAAAAATGGGTAATTACCTCTTTCGATTCGGGAACGTATGTCCTTCCGTCTTTTTCGTTCTACGGATTGGATTCGGCACTGCTTGCACAAACAGAATCTTTGCTGCTGCATGTACAAACCATTCCGATAGATACCGCCTTGGCGATAAAAGACATAAAAGAACCGCTTTCTGCACCGATAACGCTGAGAGAGATTGTTCCGTTTATCATTATTATATTGTTGGCTGTCGGGGTGATTGTCGGGATAATCTTTTTTATTCGTTATATAAATAAAAAGAAAAAACCGCAATCTGTCCAAAAAGAAAAGCCTAAATTGGCGGCACATATCATCGCTTTGCAAGAGTTGGATAGATTGTGGAATAAAAAACTGTGTCAATCGGGGCATGTAAAACAGCATTACAGCGAGCTGACCGACATTGTCCGCACATATATGGAAAATCGTTGGGACATTATGGCAATGGAAATGGTTTCTTCCGAGATTGTCGAAGCCCTTGACCCGCTGCATTTGCCTACCGATGTGATGAGAAAGTTGGAACAGACACTTTATTTGGCAGATATGGTAAAGTTTGCCAAAGCAAATCCGCTGCCCGACGAAAACAACATGAGCTATCGAAATATTGTTGAGTTTGTAGAAACAACCAAAGAAACAGCTACACAAAATAATCTGTCATAATATGATTGCGTATTTAAAAAGTTTGGAATTTGCCAATGCGGAATTAGTATGGTTATTGCTGATCGTTCCGCTGTTGATAGTTTGGTATGTTTGGAAACGAAACAGGCGACAGGCTTCTTTTTCTGTTTCGACAAGTAAACCTTTTGCACAAGTTCCGTCGGCAAAACAGCGGTTTAAACATGTTCCGTTTGTGTTGAGAATGGTGGCGGTTGTTTTTGTCATTCTTGTTTTGATGCGTCCGCAATCGTCCATTTCGCACAGACAGGTAGACGTGGAAGGCATAGACATTGTAATGGCGTTGGATATTTCGGGGAGTATGATGGCAATGGATTTCCGCCCGAACCGTTTAGAGGCTTGTAAAAAAGTGATACAGTCGTTTGTGGAAAACCGTCCCGACGACAGGACAGGATTGGTGGTTTATGCAGGAGAGGCTTATACCAAATGTCCTTTAACAACCGATCATCAAACCATGCTGAATGCGTTGGAAAGCACAAAATTCGGCATTATAGACGATGGAACAGCTATCGGCGACGGATTGGGAACGGCTATCAACCGCTTGCGGGAAAGCACTGCCAAAAGCAGGGTAATCATTCTTTTGTCCGATGGAGTGAACAACGCCGGACATATCGACCCTTATTCTGCCGCAGAGATAGCACAGGAATACGGAATACGTGTCTACACTATCGGTTGCGGAACAACAGGAACAGCACCCATTTCTACCCCTCGCGGCATCATGCAGATGCAGGTAGAAATAGACGAACCTTTGATGAAAGCAATTGCACAGCAGACAGGAGGGCAGTATTTCAGGGCACAAAACAAAACCAAACTGCAAGAAGTATATAATGAAATAGATAAAATGGAAAAAACACGTATTACCGAATATCATTTCACCAACAAGCCGGACGAATTTTTTCCCTTCCTGTTGATTGCTTTGAGTTGTTTTCTGTTGGAAATATTGCTGCGTTATACGCTCTT